>CAUZBV010000021.1:0-16166 GCA_963578115.1 Myxococcales bacterium | reverse complement strand
CGGAACACTTCGGGCGGCGCCATTGATGATCAACACCTGTGTTTGTCGTTGAGACTGAACCACAAAGGAAAACCGATTGTCTTCGGGTAGCAGATCCGCGGAAATCTCCGCGATGCCGTGATTGGGGGCTCCCTCGGGCAGTTGAATCGTGAACTCCTTGCGCGTCGTTTGATGCGCCTCCATCTTGAGGACCCCTTTGGCCGCCTTGTCACCAATGCGGACCGTGACGACTCCATCCACTCGTCTTGGGCTGTCGTTTAACACCGATACCGTGACGTGCACGGCATGCGCATTGGGCGTGGAACCTGGCTCCACCGTGACGTCAGTGATGGCCAGATTCCAAGATTGTGTGCCATCACGCACGTCGACCACCGTGATTTCGGGTGCACGTTCCAGTGACCAGGGCTGTATGAGATCAGCCCATTCGGAGGCCTGTAGGTCCGTCAAAATGACCACTTCACGTCGCAACTTAGTGGATCCAGACAGCATCTGTTCGGCGAGTCGTAAGCCCGCCTGCATGTCTGCGCGGCCCGTGTGTTGCTCAATATTATTAATCACCGTTTTGGTGATCTGTCGGTCGAAGCTCAGGCGTGGAGTCAGCGCGCGGGCGGGATATCCAGCGTCTACAATGGCGATATCGCTCTCATTGCGCAGCTCTCCCAAGATGGCCAGTGCGCGCTCCTTGGCACGTTCTAGCAGAGACTCGCCGTCGTGCGCGATGCCCATGGAAAACGAGGAATCGATCACCAAGACGACACTTGTGGGGGCAGTCGTAGCGGGGAGGCCCTGTTCGGATGTGATGCGATACGGTTTCGCAAACGCGAAGGCAAGGCCACCGATCAGGAGCATCCGTGCTGCCATCAAGAGCCACTGCCGAACTTTCAGGCGACGTGCAATGCGTTTGTTCGAGCCCAAGATAAATTCAATGGCTGCAAAGTCGTGGACTTGCGCTCGTCGGCGGGCGATGAGGTGCAACAATACCGGAATCAGCGCGGCGAGCGTCGCCCAGAGGAAAGCCGGCGTCTCAAATCCCATGATCAACGTCTCCGTCACTTTGCGAGGAACCTGCGATCATGTTCGTTAACGCTACGGTCAAATCCACTTGAGTGTTAAACCGGCGGTATTCGAACCCATTTTCCAGGCAATTTTGACGCAGTTCGGCGATAAATCGACGCAATTCGCGCAAATACGTTTCTCGCATGATCCGGGGCTCGGCCAAGACGTGTTGCCCGGTTTCCAAGGAGCGAAACAGGGTCATTTCTCGAAACGGGAATTCCATCTCCCATGGATCCAGGACTTGCAGCAGATGGACCTTGTGCTTGCGGCTACGAAGCTGACGTAACGCGGTGAGGTATCGACTGTCGTTGTCCATGAAATCACTGACGACAAAGATGAGCCCTCGTTGATTGAACACTTCGAGCAACTGATGGGTGCCCACCATCAATTGGGTTCCAACATGAGCTCTTGGGGTGCAAGAGACCAATGTTTCACAGACGTTGACCAGGTGGTTGGAATGGCTTCGTGGGGGAATGTATTGTCGCACGTCTTGATCGATGACCGTGAGGCCAACAGCATCTTGCTGCCGCAAGAGCAGATAGCTGAGTGCGGCGCACAGTTCTTGTGCGAACTCCCATTTTGATACTCTGGCAGCGGGCGATTTGTATTGCATGGATGACGAGGCATCGAGAAGGATCATTGCCCTCAGATTCGTTTCCCTCTCAAATCGTCGCACATAGTATTTGTCGCTCTTGGCAAATGCCCGCCAATCGATGTGGCGGATTTCATCCCCCGGTGCGTATTCCTTGTGCTCAGCGAACTCAACGCTGGAGCCATGGTGAGGGCTTCGATGAAGGCCCGACAAGACTCCGTCTACCACGGTTTTTGCTTTGAGACGGAGCGCCGACAAGCGACTCAGCAATTCTGGGGACAGCACAGTCTTCGTAGTCGGTGTGGTCACGGTCGATTCAACCTCTCACAGAGAACACATCCGCGACCGTTCATCGGTCGGTGGGCGTAATCGCCTTCATTCGCGAACATTCGTCAGGAGATGTTGAATGATGTGATCGGTGGTGATTTGCTCAGCCTCTGCACGGAAATTGGTGACGATCCGGTGCTGCAACACCGGCTTCACCAACGCACGAATGTCGTCGCAACCCACAGCGTATCGCCCTTGAATAAGTGCCAGCGCCTTCCCGCCCAATATCAGGTGTTGGGACGCCCTGGGGCCGGCACCCCAACTGACGTACGATCGAACGAATTCATCGGTGTCTTCAAAGGTCGGCCGCGTGTGTTGTACCAAGCGAACAGCATATCGAATCACGTGCTCAGCGGCAGGGACTTGGTAGACGAGATTTTGAATTTCAACAATGTCTTCGGGCCCTAAGACAGGGTTGAGTTGTTCCCAATCCCCCTTCGTCGTCGCTTGAATAATTCGCACTTCATCGTCGTGGGTCGGATACCCCACATCGGCCGAGAACATGAATCGATCCAATTGGGCTTCGGGAAGCGGATACGTGCCTTCTTGTTCGATCGGATTTTGGGTCGCGAACACCACGAATGGTGGGTCTACTGGGTGGGTCAGTCCCGCTGCGGTTACTTCGTATTCTTGCATCGCTTGTAGCAAAGCCGCTTGTGTTTTTGGTGGCGTGCGATTGATTTCGTCGGCAAGCAGCAAGTGGGTAAATATCGGCCCGCGAATGAAACGGAACGAGCGTTTTCCCGTGGCCGGGTCATCTTCCAAAATGTCAGTGCCCGTAATGTCGGAGGGCATCAAATCCGGCGTAAACTGGATACGCTTGTATTGAAGTCGCAGCGTCTCAGACAACGACTGGACCAACAGAGTTTTCGCCAGTCCAGGCACACCCACCAACAGACAGTGTCCACGCGCAAACAAGCTGATCAACATCAAGCGGACGACCTCATCCTGGCCGATGATTCGTTTGCGAAGTTCATCATCGATTGCTCGACACGCAGAGTAGACACGGCGGACAATCTGTTCCGCGTCCACCCCCGCGTCGCTGTCGGGCGAGGACTCCGCCGTTGGCGTATTCTCATTGTCCAATGGTGTCAGATGATTCGGCATGATTTTCTTTGTCGCCATGAGTCGGATGCTGCCCTTAATTCGCCATTACAAGTCGTTGCTGCCGTCGTTCCATTTTCGAACCATCGAGTTGTCCGAGTTTCTCCAAGGCGTTTGCTAGAAGACCGTGCACTTCGGGGTCAAATGGGTTGATCCGAATCGCTTCTTGCAGGTCGTCTCGTGCGGAATCATATTCTCCAATCGCGAGCCGAGCTTTGCCTCGATACAAATACAATAGCACGTGGTTGCGGTGCAATCGAAGGGCGGGAGTGACGATTTGAATGGCCCGCCGGTGGTGGCCTTGTTTGAGCAGTACGTACGCCAACTTGGCGCTGATGGCAGGTTCGGGTCCCCCCACATGCTTCAACGCTTTTTCATACTCGATCGCGGCGGCTTTGTACCGACTGCGAACGGAGAGGCGGTCTCCCAGGTAAGTCAGTTGTCGACCTTTCTTTTCCACAATGTCTTCGAGTTCGTCCGAAGGTTTGTCCGTATCTCGGTATAGTAGTCGTTCGTGGGTCCCGAAAGGCAACGCACGCAAATGCCGACTGGCGAGCATGCGTCGCCAGTCCCGTTCGAAACGTGGAAAACTCTTCCGGGTGATCCCTTCGATTGCTTTGCGTCCCGTGGCACCATCGCGCATTGCGTCCAGCATTCGGTTGATGCCCTTAATGCCTGCTTTTTCGAAGAGCAGCTCGATGGCAGTGAATACCTGGGCATACGCGAGCGCAGCATCGTCCTGGCTGGGAAGTTTGGCGATGGATGGGCTCATCGCTCGGAATGGGATCAATTTCTTGTGTCGAAGAGCGCGCGCGAGGCGGTCCTCATCCGTGCGGGACAGGTGGCCATTGGAGTGTTGACGCCACCGGTTTTCAAAGAATTTCGCCAGTCCTTCATCCAGCCAAATGGGCGCTTGTTTGTTGGTCCGGTGCGCAATAATGAAATGGACGTATTCGTGGACCAAGGCATCCAACCATCGATACCCGTAAATCAGGGACCGTGGGCTGACCAGAACCAGGCGATTGTATTGGCACAGTGCAATTGTTCCCGTGGCTCGAACTTCCGACAACTTCAGTGGTGACAAGGCCGCTAGGCTTTGTATATCGCCCAAAATTTCCACCCGTACGGGGGTGGTCGGTCGGTGGGTGAGCAAGTCACCCAGTGATTCATAAGCGGCCTCCAGGGCTTGATCGGCATAGGTGATCAACACCTCATCTACGCCTGGGCGAAGTGAAAAGAGGAAATGGCCTTTGGAGGACGGGATCTCCGTGTGATGTTTTGTGATCTCGTGCGTGCTGCGAACCAATTCAAGGAGTTCCTTCCATTGTCGTTTGGTCGGGTTTGCTGCGCTTGCGGACTCCAATAGTTCAATGCTTTCGGCGTATCGACTCTGAAGGAATGCAGCCCATCCGCGCAGGTAAAGGAAGTCCGCTTTTTGTCGTTCCGTCTCGGTGAGGGTATCGAGGATGCCTGTCGCTTCGTCCACATCCCAGATCCGAAGGGTTTGGATGACGAGGTTCTTGGTTTTGCTCAAGCTACTTCCATACGTGCTGATGGACGTCATCAATACGACACATCCAAGCCACGCACCCATGGTTTTCGCGGTGAGTCGAAGAATCATTTCACCAACACCTCATAATACCGATCAATGAGTGTTTGGTAACGCTTCGGGGCCCGTTCCTTGATGGCTTTCAGGAGTTCATCTCTGAATTCTTTGGGTACCTGATAGTGTTCCGCATCGGGAATCGCGATTCGACGCCGATCGGACAGTCCCCCTACGCCGGTCTTGCCCGATGGTTCGCTTTGCGCTTGCTTTAGCTGATTGCGCGCGGTCTCGATTTTTTCGAGGGCATCTCGGGCGTGCAACTCGGCGGGGCCAGGACGATGCTGCTTGAGCCGGTGCTCCGCCTGGTTCATTTCGAGCCGGGCCTCTCGAAGTTGTTCCTTCAGCCGTCTTCCAACGCCCGGGTGGATGGATTCCAATTGCTCGACCAAATCGTCCAGTCGGTTGAGTTTGACCACGACCTTACTCTGGCGTCCATGGAGTCGATCCAACCGTCTCTTTTCACCTCGGTCGAGCAATTCGTCAACACCAGGCAGCATGTCTTCCAGGTCACGCAAGACTTTGCGAGCGATGGAGCGAGCTTTGTTCATGTGGCTCAAATTGCGTTGAATACGCCGGAATTGCGCCGTTTTTCGCTTGGGGTCTGTCAAACGATCCAAGCGGAATCGAGTTTCATGAGCCAACTCTCCAAGGTCCTTTCGGATATGTCGAGCCATGCGCAGAGCTTGGCTGAGATCTTCCTCACTGAGTGTCTCTCGCAGGTCAGCCACATTGCGTTTCAGTTCATTGAGTTGTTTCTGATCGGAGCGGTGAAGATCATCGCTGGACACGCGTTTCAACTGGTTACTCAAACGAGTTAAGAGTTGCAGCTCTTCCGCGATTTGCGGGACCAGTTCCTTGCGAACCAACTCAGACAGTTTTTTCTGGTAACTCTGCTGCACTTTCTGTGTGTCGAGATGCACGGCACTCTGATTGTGTGCGATCGAGTTCAATCGCGATGCGAGTCGGCGCATCTGTGCGATGGATTGGGGGTTACCGGCCATTTGAAGCTGTTTGAGTTCGGTTTCCAATGCAGAGGTGAGGGTCTGTAGGTTGGTTCCGATGCGGTCGGACAACGTCATGGCTTCATCAAGTTGTCCCGCTTTGATCAACTCTTGCATTCGCTGCAAAGTGGTTTGGATCGTCTGTAGGTCGTTCATTTCACCGGTGGACTCCACCGCACTGAGGTTCATGTTGGTGTAGGGAACGGGCTTGGCGTTCTTACGGATATTGTTCATTAGCCTTTGCACTTGTTTGAGCAGTGCGCTGATTTGTTGTTGTACCTTGAGGCGCGCCTCAGGTCCGCGGGCATTCTTCCAAGCTTCCAGCAATTGGTGCAGCGTACGGTGCGCAGTGACCAGGTCTCGTGCCTCATTGACTACTTGATTTTGATGCTGTTGCTCCAGCAAACGCTCTATCAGCAAGATGTCGTCTTCGAGCAGCACAATCGTTGTCTCGTTGTACCGAGCGAGGGTGGTTAGGCGCTTGATGCGCTCTTGCGGGAGTGTGGCAGTAAGAGCGATTTTGAGTTGGTGGCTTTCCCCTTCATCATTGTCCTTGTGCCGCTTGAATAGCTCTCGCAAATCCGTGCGAATCGGGTTGTTCATCAGGGGATCATTGTCAATGGCCAGGAGCAGGGCTTGGAATTCGGAAAGCATGGATTCAGTCTTGGCGATCACCTGGGTTTGTGCGCGGTGAAGCTGATCATATCGGCTGTGCGCTTTGGTGTGGATTTCGCTCTCCAATCGATCCGCCAACAAGTCGATCATGGTATCGACCAAATGGCGTTGTGCGTCGATGACCGCGTGGTGCCGCTCGACATCACTGTGGAGCTTGATGCGAATGCTCCTGGAACGCGACTGTTGGAGGGACTCAGCGACGGTGTTGTTGTCGTAGGCTTCGACCCAGCAGAGTACATACTCGCCGGGTTGCAGTCCCAGATCGCCCATGTTTACGACCGCTTCCCCAGCAAATGACTTTACGCGAGAGGGTGTGGCCACGCGCCGCCGAACGGGCATGGATGACCGTTCACTGCCCTGGACGACCAAATCGATTGCTGAAAGGCCGTAATCATCGCTGGCCGAGTAGCGTAATGTGACCGATTCGTCCATTCGGGCGATGGGATCATCCTGAGGATGGAGCAGCTCAATATGCGGACCATTGTCGGGCACTGCTTCGATCGTTCGTTCGACACGTTCTTCCACGGTTTGGTTGTTGGGTGTGATCAACTGGAATCGAAATTGATTGTTTTCAAGCACAGTGAACTCACCGGACAAGTGGTTCCCCGAGGTTACCCGCAGCGGCAGGTTGGGGACATTCTCCCGGCTGAAGATCAAATTAGCCTCTGTGGTGGGAATTAGGCTGGATGTTTCCAGCCTGACGCGGGTTCCAGCCAGGACGCGAAGATCGCCCGTGGAGTTGGCGATGGTTTGACTGGGCAATTCTGTATACGCTGGATACAACAACGTGTATGTCGTGTCTCGGACGACAATGTCTCGTTGTTCGGTCGTTTCTTTTGCCTCGGTAGCCTGCGCTTGAGGTAGGCCAAATAACAGCGCGTTGCCTCCGATCTGGAAGGGCGCCGGAAACAAAATCGCGCTTCCGGCCAGGGCACAAAGGATCAAAACGAAATAGTGCAGGGATCGACGTGTTTTTCTCCACGGTGCGAGGTGGGCTGGGCGCAGAAGCCGTACTTGTTGGACGGTTTGTTTGGCCAGAGCCATGACCAGGCTGGTTGTGAGGGGTGTACTCGTCTCCGCCTCGATCGAGTTTCGGAGTTGAATCGAACTAATGACCGCGTTGTTGAGCCCAGGTGAGCGTTGTTCTACATAGCGCGCCACATCTTCATCGGCGCGGAAACGTCGATAGGGGAGCCATACGTGTTGAATCAGCAGCCAAATCGAGATCAAGAGCGTGGAGCCCACAAGCAATTCTCGGGTTAGGAGGAGTTGGTCACCTTTGGTGATCCATACGATGATCATCGCCACCCCCCCAAGAGCCAGACAGAGGGTTAGCCAGATAGCCATTCCTTTTACCGCGAAACACCAGCTTAGTTCGTTTCGCACCTGTTTCAGGAATGAGCGTATGTCGTTAATAGTACCCATGGGTTGATCGCAATTGTGCGGTCCTCACTATTCCAGTGCGGTGTGCGTTTGGCAAGCGTCACGATACGAGCGCGAGCGACCTGGTTCAGGTTCCGTGTGTTGAACCGACAGGCAATCGTCGATTAGAGGGACTTCGGGTCCAATCGGTCACGGAGGGAATCCCCGAGAAGATTGATGCCCAATACCGTGATAAAGAGTGCACCGCCACTGGCCAAAGCCATCGAGGGTGTCTTCAAGAACAGAACAGCGCCTTCATCCAGGAGGGCGCCCCAGCTCGTGACGTCTTGTGGTCCCACACCAAGAAAACTCAGGGTCGATTCGGCAAGGATCGCGCCTGCGATGCCAAAGGTTGCCTGTACTGTGACGGGTCCGAGTATGTTGGGAAGAAGGTGAACTCGGATAATTCGAAATGGAGATGCGCCGAGTCCCTTGGCGGCCAACACAAACCCCCGTTGTTTTACGACGAGGGTCTGACCACGGACGAGGCGAGCATAGCCCGCCCAGCCGGTCACATTAAGCGCCAAAATGACACCCAACATCGTGGCTTCGCCCAGTGCGAACACGATCAGCAGGGCCAGCAAGAAACCCGGGAAGGAGAGGAAAATCTCCGTCAGACGCATGATGATTTCGTCGGTCCATCCGCCCCAATAGCCGCTGATGAGACCAATCGTTGTGCCCATGAAAACCGAGAGGGCGACTGTCGCAAATCCCACGATGAGGGCCACGCGGGTTCCGTGGCACAGTGCGCTGAGTACGTCTGTTCCGTCTTCTGTTGTGCCCAAGGGATGATCATCGCTGGCGGGTGCGAGAGGCTGCGCAGAGTCATGATGGCCTTCCGCATAGGGGGCCAATAGCTCTGAAAACGAGCCCACCAAGAGCAAGGCCAAAACGATGACGGTACCAAACCACCCCATTGTATTCATGGGCGATCTTCCTTCACACGCGGATCGACGGTTATGTAGAGCAGATCCACCGCCAAATTGACGAGTACATACCCCACCGTGACCACGATCACGCATCCCTGCACGACTGCGTAGTCTCGTTTAATGATGGCGTCCAACAAGAGGGTTCCGATTCCTGGGCGGGCGAACACCTTTTCGGTAACGATGGCTCCTCCCAAGAGCGCCGCGAGTTGCAACCCCATGACCGTAAGGACCGGAATGAGTGCGTTGCGTAAGACATGGTTTCCAACGACTTTGGCTTCGGACAGTCCCTTGGCACGGGCTGTGAGCGTATAGTCTTCTCGCAGCACATCCAGGACGCTCGCGCGAACCATGCGTGTCAGTTTTCCGGACAACGCGGCACCCAGCACGAGCGCCGGCAGCAACAGAGGCATGGGCCCGCGCAATGGCGATCCTGGATCCGGGAGTAATGGGAATTTGACCGTGAGCAAGTACAAGAGCATTGGACCCAGCCAAAAAACGGGCATGGCGACGCCAATCAATGCAGCCACCATGGACGCGTGGTCGAGAAACTGATGCTGACGAACAGCCGCTACGATCCCAAATGGAATGGCAATGAATACGGCCACAATCATGGCCGTGACAGCGAGCTCAATGGTTGCGGGGAGCACATCGGCAATCACGCTGGATACGGTGATGGTTTGGTCGGAGATGGCGTAGGGAGTACCCAACGAGCCGTCGAAAATGTCACTCCAGAATTGTCCGTACTGAACATGAAGCGGTTGATCCAGTCGGAGCTGAGCGCGAAAGTCGGCTTTGGCTGTCACCGATGCTTCGTCACCCAGTATGTTGTCGGCAGGATCTCCCGGGGTTAGCCGAAGGACCAAGAAGACCAACGTGACAGCGCCCACCAATGAAATCAATGAGCCGACAAGGCGGCGAAGTATTCGCTTCATTTCATCGCATCGTTTCGAAAGCGGCGGAGATCGTTCGATGTGTTTACGTTTGCCAAGACGTGATCGGGTGATTGCGTAATCTTCAAGAGTTCGACGTCTTGAATGACGTACGGAGGGATGTGCGCAAGCAATTGGTGAACGCTCAACTCCTGGGCGTCGAGCGCACTTTGTACTTTGGGCAAGAAGCTGGTCAGCCATCGAGCGCACAAGGGCTGCAGTTGACCGTCGACTTGTGGCGTCACGACAGATGCTGTGCTCGGATGCGTCGCGATCATCCGAATCATCTCCTCCTCCATACCCGGCATGTCACAGGCTGCAATCAGAACGGACGTGTAGCCGGCCCATTGGGCACGTTTCAAAGCCGTCTCGATTCCGCCCAGAGGACCGGCATTCGGTCTGTCATCCGGATGTTCAACCGAGCCGATCAACAAGGGTGGATGGCCAAGGGCTTGGGTGAGGATACGCTGAGTACGTTCGACAAGGCGTTCGGTCCCTATCATGATGTCTTGTTTCGGCGAGCCAAATCTACGGCTGGTTCCACCCACCAACACGGCACCCGTAACTGTCTTCTCCAAAACGACAACTCCACGCGCAAGAAGGTCAGTTACATTGTGCCTCAAATCGGAGGATCAAGTTCTTGTAGCTCGGTGTTTTCTTGGCGCCCGGGTAGGCCTTCACGTAACGGCGCATGTGTCTGACGGCTGGGCAGATCTTTCCCCGGGCCATCAGCAGGGGCACGAGGCCTTTTCGGCAACTTCCCATGCCTGCGTGGATCTTCAAACATTGTTTGTACAACTTCTCCGCTGTGGCCACATCGCCGGAGCGTTTTGCAGTGGTGGCCTTCCTATACAACGCTTTTGCTTGCTCGAGCTTGGAGCCGCCAGTACCGGGCTCAGGCTTTGGCGCGGCCAATTTTCTTTTGGCCTGGTCTCTCAGGGTTCGTAAGGATTTTCCTAAGGTGCTATTGGGTCGTTTTTTAATACCGGCAAGGGCGTGTCTCAAGACCTGTTTCCAGTCGGATTTTCTGGCCGCTGTTTGTGCTTTATTGAGCGATTTCTCTGCGATTCGGTCGTTCTTGATCGCACGTAAAACACCCAGCGCCATGGACTGTTTCTTGTCCAGCCTAAGCGCCCGTTTCGCTAGACGCGTCGCGTCGCCAGTATTGCCCGTCTTGAGTTGTTTCTTGGCTTTGCGCGCCCAGGCCAGCGCCATTTTCTTGTCCTCCTGGGTAGTTTCCACCGGTTCGGTCGGGGTTGGCGTCACGGGTTGGGTCGTTTCCACTTCGGGGACATCAGTCGGTGCTTTTGGCGTCTCAGGCGCCACGTCCATCTCGGGCTTGGGTGTTTCGGGCGTGGGCTCTTCGGTCATGGGTTTTTCCGTCCCTGAAAGGGGCGGTTTCTCGTCCGCAGGCGCTTTGTCCAATGGGGTTTCATTCGAGCCCACAAATGCTTCGTCAACCGGACTTGATTCTGGCTCTTGGTTGGGGTCGAGCGATGTCATGGGGGCATCGTCCTCTGTCGCGGATTGTTCAGGTGGAGTGGGCTCGACCGCGTTCAAGATCCAGAAGCCGACCACACCGATCGCAACGAGTCCCGCAATGGCAACCGCTGTCTTGGCCAAGAGTGACGGTGCCTCAGTGGCTATGGGGAAGTCGTCGAGATCGCCCGCGCCGGGGCTCAATCCCACAACAAATTGCTCGTTCGGAGCGACGAATCGTACTTTCACATGGCCCAATTCCAACTCGTCGGCGGCATGCAGATCGATGCGCTTGTAGAAGTCCCCGTTGACCTTGAGACCGTTGGCGCTGCCCAAGTCATGGAGCGTGTAACCAGATTCCTTGGACCAGGTGATCATTGCATGGTCGTGTGAAATGGATCGATGATCGATCTGGAATGCACTGTCTGAGGTACGTCCAATGACCGTAGGAGAATCGGTGAGGGTGTGTTCAATCCCCACCAGTTGGGGTGTCAGTACCACCAATCGCGCCTGACTCGCTTTGGGAATGGATCGCTCTTCCTCCATCTCTACACTGGCGGGCAAGTCCGCCAATTTGATCATGGCCGTGACTGCGTTGGGATCACCCCCTGGCTCTGACCGTGGAATGGCGATAGGCGTGTCATCCCGATCGAGGATAGGCATTTCCGAGGTGGTTTTTACCGCGATTTCGTTCGTGTCTTCGTGAAGAGCGAGCCTGTAGTCCCCAATTTCAATGACGTCGCCTGGGTTTACTGCTCTACGGCCTCCGATCGGATCGCCGTTGACACGAGTGCCGTACCGCGACCGCACTTCTTCTAGATACAGCATGCCGTCATCTTGTAAGAGTCGAGCATGCTGGCGCGATACGTTCCGTTCCGGCAAACGGATGGTGTTGCCTTCGGAGCGGCCAATGGTGATTGAGTCGCGAACGACGGGAACAATGGTTAACCGTCCATCGTCATCCCGGATATGCAGTTTCAATGAAAATCTCCCCTATCCAGTAGGGCTACGGTACCTCGTTTAATACCACGAAAAAAGGGAACTCCGCAATGCTTTCCGGCGCAAGCATGTTGGTCCAAGCTCGTCGCAATCGCACACTGCAGGGATCATCGTCGGTGGGATGAAGAACAGAGGCCGCGTCAGAAAAAAGATCGTAGAGCGGAGAACTTTTTCGGCGCTGACACGTCTCAAACTAGGTGTGCAGTGAAAATACGAGCCATGTCTTTGGTGCAACAATGGTGTGTCGATTTGACCACACTTGGTTGTGTGGGGGGGATCACAATCTCCGTCCAATTCGGGAGACTGCAGGGCAATTGTATTTCAAAACATGCTGGCACGGAAGTTGAAATGGAGTGGGGTAGGTCCGGTAACACAGGGGAGCAGATATGAAGCCTAGTGACAAAGACAAACGTTCCCGAAAACGCTTGTTCGAGACGACAACATTGCAGTATTTGGATGACTTGTACGCCACAGGTTTGCGTCTTTGCCGAAACGAGCGGGATGCGGAAGATTTGGTCCAAGAAACCTACTTGAAAGCGTTCAAGTACTTTCATCAGTACACGCCAGGAACGAATTGTCGGGCGTGGTTGTTTCGAATTCTTCGGAACACGTTCATCAACAGCTATCGTCGCCGGGTCAAGGAACGCGAGATTTTGCAGCGCCAGGAAAATGGCTCGCTCCAGAAATCATTAATTTGCGTCGATTCGGTGGAACGTTTCTCCAATCCAGAGCAACGGATCATCTATTCCGGATTGGGGGATGACGTCACCCGTGCCTTGGACGCATTGCCTGACGAGTTTCGAATGGTGGTGGTCCTGTCCGATCTACAGGGATTTTCCTACAAGGAAATTGCTCGGATCATGGATACACCGATCGGTACCGTGATGAGCCGCTTGTTTCGGGCCAGGAGGCTGTTGCGTCAGTCACTGCTACGCTTTGGGATCCAAGAGGGCTATATCCAGGAGCTGGCTCCGAAGCTGGCTAGCGCGCTGGCTTAGGCGGCATTCGTACCAACCGGCGAGCGATGGAACAGACGGTTTTCGCTGCTTGTAGCGGTCTAGGATGTCCCGGAAGAAACATGGGCTGGCGATCCGACCCGGCGCCGTACGAAGAGCAACCCGACCATTGCGAACAAACCGATCCAAGCCGACTGCGGACATCCCGTGGACCTAGTTGCGCATCCTCCCGACTTGGTGGCGCCGGACGGGGGTGGATCCGGAGCGCCTTCGTAGTGATTGTATGCAGCAATGGGTTCTTCGTAATTGTTTGTATTGTGGTGATCGTGACCATAGCTCTGCCATTCGATACGACCTGTGTTTTGCCACGGGGTTGACCAGGCAAAGAGCCAGCCGGCGCGCGTCATGTTGACGACATCCCACAGTCCATTCCCGGTTAAATCGCCCACGGTCGGCGAGGATATGATCCAACCACCGAGCATTTTCGGAAATCCATCCGGTTGTTTGCCCTTGTAGTTGAACGCTTGCAATAGGTATCCACCGCTTCCGTTGAGGACTTCGGGATGACCGTCTCCGTCCAAATCGATGACGACGGGATTCATGAAGAACTGCCAGTCGGGGACCACCTGTGGAAAGCCTTCGATGTAAGCCCCTGTCTCTGTGTCCCAGGCACTGAGCTGATGGTCGAAGATCGCTCGTTTCCCTCCTTCTGCAAAGGTGAGGGCAAAATCAAAGCCTGCGGTGCCCTTGATGATGTCAATGCTGTCGCCGGGGTTGAAGCGAGCAAAGGTTCCATTGTTGATGAGGGTGTACGACGGTATGTCCTTCGAATTGGACGACTCGCCAAAGTTGAAGTTGTCCATCACGACTTCTTCGCCGTTTCTCGTGAAGCGTTCGCCCGTGTAACTCCACAAGTGAGGATGGAAGGCGATGGCATCCAAGTTAATTTCAAGTGTACCGTCTCCGTCCAAATCGGCGAGGATTGGATTGGTTGGGGAACCGCGGCCCACCATCGGTAATGTGTTGACGATGATGCCAAAGGTCGAGACGGGCCATCCTGGCTCCAAAGCAGCCATTACATCGTCTTTGTTGGGTGATCCTGTGTGTTTGAGCAGGTACCCGCGCGCTTCATTTTCCGCGTCGTTCGCCCCGAAGACCTCGTTGGTTCCGATGGCGATTTCTGGGAAGCCATCGCCATCTACGTCGCCTACAGCCGGTGTACAAATGATGCGGGCTCGCTGGGTTTCGATGGGATCTTTGACCAAGACAGGCCATCCATCCATCGGTGAGCCATCGTGATGCCATACGTATACGTACTGATCCATGGCGGCGGCGATGATCTCCAAGTCTCCGTCCATGTCCAAGTCGAAGAGCACAGGCGATGCGAAAAAACCTTCGTCGATGGTTTTGTCTGGATCCGTGATGGCCGAGTGCGCCGGGTCGGTACGCTGTGGCCAGCCAGACCGGAGTTGTCCTGTCGCGTCGAAGACGTACGCGTATCCGTCGAATGACAAGACCACGACGCTTAGATCGGTGGGATCGCCTTCCATGGCGCCGATGGCTGTCGTTCCCATGACGGACTGTCTCGCCAGTTGGGGATCGACGCCGCCCAGGGTTGTGCATCCTTGTTTGTCTTCGCTGGAGCGAAACGCGCAAGAAGCGAGCGTGTTGTTGGTTTCGGTCGGATCGGCTTCGCGGCGGAGTCGTAGCGTTGCGGGCCATCCGGCAGCCTCCGTCCCGTCCGCTTTGAGGGCATGGACCGCACCATCCGAGGCGCTCAGGACCAGCTCATCGACCTGATCGCCATCCAAATCGACCATCTTGGGTGATGATTCCAAACTGGTGTGGAAGTTCCGCGGAAACCCTTCGAGCAAGGTGGGATCCTTGATGAGGTGGACGGCCTTTCGGAACTCACCCACGAGCTCACCATTTGCCCCTGCGCTGGTGACACGAAGGCGAAGGGTGACAGTGTATTGGTGCGGATCCGTCAAGGGCGCATCGTAGTCGATTTCCTGGCTCGCCTTGGCGACATCCCAAGTGGCCAGGAGGGCTGGTTGTGCGCCACCGATCGGGTCGACGCCGAAGGCAATGGACCGCCAATCTTCTTTTGGCGCCACACCGGGAGCCCATTCGAGGTTCCACGTGTAGTTGTCGTAACGATTGGGTTGGCCGTCCACACGGGCGCCAACCCGCCCCATGATGTCGACCGTGGGCCGCGCGTCCACGTTGATGGGCTCGAACCACAGGGGTTCGGCGATGTCCGCTTCTGGGGGAATGGTGTTGTCGAGCACCATGTCTACCGATCGTCGCGCGTTGTTTCGTCCATACCCAAAGTGCAGGTCCCAACCGGGACCGCTGGGAAACTTGGTGCTATCGGTGGCGGCTTCGGGGATGTTGATGTCGTCTGCGCTCATGATGAGGACACCACGGACCTCTTCTGCACTCAGCGGGGGGTCCAGATTGGCTTGGACGGCGGCGGAATAAATGAGCCCAGCGTGTCCTGATGAAATGCCAGTGGCCTCGGAGCTACAACCCGTTCCCGGTGTGGACAAGAGGAGTTGGGCCCCATAATTGGTGCAGTTGTTGAAGTTCAAGAACGTCGTCGACTTGTGGGGCTCTTGCCCGTCGTAGACGATGGCGTGCACATAGACCGTGTGGTTGTTCGTCCCCGGTACGTTGTGGTGAAAGCTCAACTCGTCGGCTGCCGAGGCAATGATGGTCACATTGTTTTGATAGGCGTATTCAATGGCCGCCCTGGCATAGGGCGTGTTGTTGATCGCACCCAACGCTTCTTGAACGACGTTGGCATCCGAATTGACCGCAAAGAGGACTCCGGCCGCGAAATCATTCACGTCCACCACGAACGAGTCGCCCACTCGAACATTGAGCAGCGTGCATTCGGGGCACACGCCGATGTCGCCATGTCCATCGTTTCCAGCGGCCACCGAGTCGCGCGCTTCCCCCGTTCCATGACCGTATCGTGTGTCGTCATAGGGATTGTTGTCATTCCACATGGTGTCCCAACCGGAGATGTCGTCCGTATACCCGTTCCCGTCATCATCGACTCCATCGGAGCAATTTCGAATCAGAT
>CAUZBV010000020.1:0-16682 GCA_963578115.1 Myxococcales bacterium | reverse complement strand
GGGATTGGCGTTCAGGGGAAGGGTGATCGTTAGGCCATTGTGGATGGACTCCACGTGTTTTGTATCCATGGGCGTCACGACGAACGCGCATCCCAGCGTACGTTGTGTCTGCTCGGCGACCGTACATGGATCCAGACAGACGCCGTGATCACATTGGCCACCGGGATCACACACTTCAATGATGTCCCATCCGCTCCCGTCGTCTTGACACATCTGAACGGCGTGCATACTCCAACAAGTGATCGTGCCGGGTGGACAAACGTAATCGACGCATTGGCCGTCATAGCACGTATTTGCCCCTTCGCATTTTGTGGTGACGAATCCGGTTCCCACCGAGTTGCATTTGGATGTTTCTGTTGGCGAAGGGCACTGGGCTGATGGCGCATTTGGCACGCACAGTACCGGACCACAGGTTCCCACATGACACCGTTCCTCACCCGGGCAGGTCGTTTCGTCCCACTCTGTTTCGGAGGGAAGACAGGTCTGAACAATGACGTCGGTCAAACAACGCTTTTCACCGACAAAACAGATGGGTTGGGCGTCGGCGCCCGTGTCCGGTAGGACAACATCAGGGGGGGCGAGTAGTTCGGGTTGGACAATGGCATCGGGCGTTTGAGTGTCCGGTATGAACTGGGGGGCCTCAATCCGTTCGGTGCACCCTGTAAAAACCCACAGGCTACACGCAAAGCAAACGACCCTTCGGTGTGAAAGACTCACCCGTTCATTATCCCAAGCCGAGCGTCCCGGGTAAAGTGCAGCGGCCCCAACCCGTCCAAACTTGCTGATTGGGTGCGGCACTTCTATGATTGTTCCATGGAACAACGACAAGGAAGATGGCGGTACGCATGCGGTATCGCCGCTCTCGGGATCGGACTCATCGCCGGATGTGGTTCGTCCTCCGAGACCCCGCCAACCGATACGCCGTTGGGTGACGTGCTCGATACAGACAGCGTGTCTCCGCCCATTGACGGAACCCTTCCGGACACATCGTTGGACAGTACGCCCCCAGTCCAAGAGCCAGCGATTCATCTCCGCCTCAGTGGTTCCCCAGTGAAATCGGGCGACGTGATTGATCTTCCCATTGTACCGGTCAGCTTGGAGGCCAAGGAAGTCTTGTCTTTTGAGATTTCGAACATTGGAACCGGGCCGTTGGTGCTGGAAAAAGTGATGCTCGCTCCCTTCAACGAAGACGGTACCGCGAAGAACATTTGGGTTGTGTTGGATTGGGGCGAGAATGATCCCGACACGATGTTCCCACGCACGCTGCCGGGAGCGGGCCAAGGAGGCGAATCGACGCTGTCGATCGATGTTGTATTTACGCCCAAGACGCTCGATCCCAACGATGCCACGCTTCGGGTTGTGTCCAACGATCCCAACGCACCCGTTGCGGTGATCCGATTGGCCAGCCTTCCTGATGAGCCGAGGCTTGGTGTTCTGCCACAGCAGCACGTGTTTTCGAAAGCCTCCTTGACGTATCAGGAAGAACAAACTTTCGAAATCCACAATGATGGATTGTCCCTTCTGATTGTGGACGACGTATTGTTGACCAGCAGCAGCGACCAATTTGTCTTGGTGTCGAAACCCGAGCCGGGTCAACTCGTCAAATCAAAGGACAAGACGACGTATCAACCCCTTGCGTTTCAGGTGAGCTATCAGCCCCTTTTTGGTTCTCAGCCCGAGGAGGCATCGGTGGTTGTCGTGAGCAATGATCCGGCTCAACCCACATACACAGTGTCGCTGTCGTCGACGTTTACCACCGGCCCAAACACCAGCCCTTGCGTGTTTGGGTATGGCACCGAAGACGGGGGCATCCTGGACTTTGGAGACAGCATTGTAGGAAAGGCCACCAAGACCATCGTGGGCGAGAATCTGGGCGAAGGTTCGTGTGTGGTGACGAGCATCGACATTCCGACCGATCCCAGTGCCTTTTGGTATTCGTGGCAGGCTGTCCTTCAGCTCGCATCGGGCGGCGCAACGCCGGCATTACTTCCAGTGACCATTGAACCGGGTCAAACGCTGGACATTGAGGTGACGTATGCCGCGCCCGGTTACAGCGTAGATGGTGAAATTGTCATCGGATTCGAGGATCCATCGACCCACACAACAACCATTGCCATCAACGGCGGTGGTCCTGAGCCTTGCATCGAATTGGCCCCCGGTTCCCTCACGGCGCCCTACGGGATGATGTTCGCAGGACAGAGCTTGAGTAACATCCTTCGCTCGGTGGTGGTGTTCAATTGTGGGGAAGGTACATTGGGTCTCACCAACATCACCATTAAGGAAAATGACGGCATCGTGTCCGAGATCTGGAAACTGGTGACGCCCATGGTGGGCTACACCGAGCTTCCCCCACATGGCACAAAGATATTTACTGTGTCCATGTATTCGGACTTCTCGCCGAACTCGGTGCAGGGGGTCATGGATCTGACCTATGTGTCCGGTTTGGGACCCAAGACCGTCGAAGTCCCGCTGACAGGAACCATCGCCGCTGATCTGACCGTTCCGATCGCATACGCCGGCACTGTCGACGACTATCCGGGAGTGGTGGTTGGGGAGCCCTTCGTTCTGGTAGGCGATCTGGGCGAAGCCTCCGGTCCTCCCGTGGCTCCCCAGGGTTATCTCTGGTATTTGGTGAGCAAACCGCCCACCAGCACGCTGATTGTCAATGGAGCGCCCGGCCCTGCCAAACGCGCCGTCACTGCGGATGTGGCAGGCCTGTACACATTTGGTCTCATGGTGGTCTCCGCGACCGATCCCAAGGCGGTCAGTGACTCCCACACCGTGACGATTAAGGTGGCCGCACCCGTGCCTACCGACGAATCCTAGGCGATCGACTGTGTGGCGTGAGCGACTGGCACGGTGCGTGCTCACTTTTTGGATGATGACGGTTGCAGGTTTGTGGTTTGGGTGCACGAACGATGGAGCCGCTGTTGTCCATGAGCCGTGCAACGGTTACAGCGCGCTCTGCACCCGCACGGTTGACCGCGTATCATTCATCACGGCTCACAACGCCATGGCCACCGACGAATACCAGTTCCTCGCCCCCAATCAGATCGAAGGCATTGGCGCTCAATTGGCTTCGGGTGTGCGTGCTTTCATGCTGGATGTGTATTTGGAAGACGACGTGCTCCAGTTTTGTCACGGGTATTGCCAATTCGGCAGCATTTCTGCAGCGGTGATTTTTGGCGAGTTCCGTACGTTTTTGGAGGCGAACCCACGGGAAGTGATCACCCTGTTTTTTGAGAGCTATGTGACGGCTTCGGATGTGAGTGACGGGTTTCAAGCGGCTGGATTGGGAGAGTATCTCGTCGTTCAGGCGCCGGGAAAGGAGTGGCCGACACTCTTGGATCTCATTGAGAGCAATCGTAGGCTCATCGTGTTTACCGACGACGATGCACGTGAGCCGGCCTGGTATCATCATGTGTGGGATTATGCTTGGGAGACGCATTGGAGCGCGGCTACTGTTGAGGATCTGTCTTGCGAGGTCCATCGGGGCTCAATGGACAACGCGCTCTTTATTCTCAACCATTTCTTGACCGATCCCTTCGCCTCACGCGCCTTGGCAGAAGTGGCCAACATGAATCCCTATTTTCTGAATCGAGCCGTGGCCTGTCAGAAAGAGTCCGGTCGTCAACCGAACTTTGTGGCTGTGGACTTTACCACCATCGGTCAAGTGCCCCAGGTCGTTGATGCGTTGAATGGGTTTGCCAGTCCGCGATAGTGGATTCTTGCTTGCGCTCATGGATGTGCTTCGATATGACCGGTGCAACAATGTGTGCCGGCAACCATAGGAACATCCATCGCATCGTCGTCTTCGCCACGACGGCGCTGTTGTGGGGTTGTGGAGCGTCTAAGCAGACCAGTGGAGCGTCTAAGCAGACCAGTGGAGCGTCTAAGCAGACTGCCGAGGCCCCTGTCAGCCCACCGATAGTCGCGGTCCCTTCACCCGAGGCGCGTTTGGATTCCTTTGGTGCACAGCGCCATCCACGAAGAGACGTGGCGTTGCGAATTGAAGATCCATTCTTGACGGTGTGTCGTCAGCGAGGTGCCATCAAACGGGTCTACATGATTGGGGCGTCCTCCACCGGGGGACTCACCGGTCCCGTGTTGCGGCGCACGTTCAAGGACGCTCCGTTCGAGTTCAAGTTTTGGGGAAAAGCGTCCACCGGTTTGGCCCGGCCCGACTTTCACGATTGGCCCAAAGAAACCAAGCGAATCCTGAAGACGTTCAAGCCCGATTTGGTGGTCGTACATTTGGGCACCAATGACAATCAGGGGATCCGGATGGGCAAGGGCTGGATCCGCTCTGGAAAGCCGGAGTGGGTGGTGGAATATGCGAAACGAGTTGCCCATATGCTCGATCTGATCGCAGGTCCAGACCGGAGTCGGCCCATCGTTTGGGTGACGCCCGTGGTGATCCGAGGCAAGAATGCTCGGCGTCTGGGTGGATTGATCGCCAAAGCCATGCGCAAAGAGGTCGCGGATTTTGATGGGGGTGTGGCCTTTCTGGACGTGTTTCACACCACGTCAAAAGGTGGAAAGGGTCAATTGATGAGGATGCCCAGTCCCAATGGCCGAGGCACCATTGCGGTGTATCATAAGGACGGTGCGCATTTGACGCGTAAAGCCAATATGGCGCTTGTGACGAGACCCGTTCAAGAATTCATCGAACGCTGTTATCAGGAGGCTTCCGCTTCCGCCGGCCCCTAAGAGAATGGATGATCACCAAGAGCCCCAGCAGCAAAAGGAGGTGGTCCCAGCCGAAACACACGCAGTCGATGCGTCTTCCAGCCCGTTCCCCTGCCGTTCGAGCGGGCGATGGGGCGGCTTTGGCCACGGGCTGTGTTGCGATTGTGGGCGCCCGGTCTGGTTCTTGGGGTACAAAGCGATGACGAAATTGGTGGTTTATACGGGTCAAGGTTTGAATGGGTCGCTCTCGTCCTTCCACTCGAAATCGAACCTGATGTTGATGTCGATCGGGGAGGCGTCGTAGCAGATCGGTCGATACCTCCAGACGATCGAGCGGGGCTTCACACAGCCATCGTGCGCGGATGATCATGTCGTGCTCTTTACGGACGTTCAGTGGCTGAAAGGCACAAGGCTGACCATTATTGAGGACCGTGAAGCCGCGGCGCACCACATCAAAAACCGGTGCGTCCGGATCCGTGGGTTTGCCCTCTCCCTCCTGTGGAGCCTGGGACCAGGCGGTGGTCATCAGCTGCTGTAGGTCGGTCGGCGCCAGCCTCAGAGTCATTTCCAGGGTGTTCTTTTGTACCCATGCGTCCCAAATCGCTTTGCTCTTGTTCATGCGGTGTGCGTGAGCGGGCGGTGCGAACGCAGTGCCAACGGCAAGAATTAACCACAGGCTGCTGGCGCTGAATGAACGCATGGAACTATCGACGGTACGCCTCTTCGGCGTGTTCGGTGACATCCAGTCCAAAGCGCTCATCGTCTTCGGTGGACCGCAGGCCAATGGTGAATTTCAGGCCATAGAGGATGATCGCAGTGGCCAGTCCGGCGAGTCCAGCAGCGGCCAACACCCCTTGGAGCTGGGGCCACATTAAACCGGCATTGCCATACAGGAGACCATTGGAACCACCCACGGCTTCGGATGCGAACACACCGGTCAAGAGCGCACCGGTGATTCCCCCCATGCCGTGGCACGCAAAGACATCCAGGCTGTCATCGACGCTGAACTTGCTGAACACTTGAATGACCAAAAAGCTAACCGAAGCGCCCATGGCACCCATGGCCATGGCCCCCATGGGTGTGACGAATCCGGCGGCGGGAGTGATCGTGACCAGTCCAACCACGGCGCCGGTGGCGGCACCGACCGCAGTGGCCTTTCCGCACCGGAGGGTTTCAATGACCAGCCAGGTGACCAAGGCCGCCGCGGCGGCCAGATTGGTCGTCACAAAGGCCGCAGTGGCACCGGCCCCCGCGCCCAGCGCCGATCCTGCGTTGAATCCGAACCAGCCGAACCAAAGCAACCCGGCACCCAGCATGACAAAGGGCACATGATGCGGCGCCATCTCGGCCGATTTGTGTTTGTAACGTGGTCCCAAAATCATCGCCGCCACCAGCGCGGATACGCCTGCGCTGATGTGGACGACCGTTCCTCCGGCAAAGTCCAGCGCTCCGGCTTCTTGCAACCAGCCGCCGCCCCAGACCCAGTGACAAAGCGGGTTGTAGACGGCGAGCGCCCAGAGAACGATGAAGATCACGTAGGCCTTGAACTTCATCCGCCCAACCACTGCGCCGGAAATTAAGGCCGGTGTGATGATCGCGAACATCATCTGAAATACCATGAACGCCTGGTGTGGAATGGCCGTGCCCGGGTATGCGTCCAGACCGACGCCTTGAAGGCCAAAGTACCCGGTCCCCCCGAGCCACGCATTTCCTTCGGCAAAGGAAAAAGAGTACCCACACATCGCCCACTCGATGGCGATGAGACCCAGGGCGACGAAGCTCATCATCAAGGTGTTGAGCATGTTCTTGCTGCGGACCAAGCCGCCGTAGAAAAACGCCAGTCCAGGGGTCATGAGCAACACCAGAGCCGCGGATGTGAGCACCCAGGCGGTGTCGCCGGTGTTGATGTCTGTGGGTGAAGCGTGAAGAACGAGGGTGAGCATCGTCATGCCCAAAATCTCTAACGCACACGCCGCACCGTGTCAATCGCTCACGGCTCTAATAGATAACTCTCTGAACTTAAAGGTTTATTAGCTCCTGTTGGCCCGTATCACATGGCCCTTCAACGGACCCGTTTTTCACGGGCAAACCCTGTCAAAAGATAGTGGCTACAATCCACAATAGCCTGACCATGCAAAGCGTTGTCATTCGCTCCCGGTGTTGGAACGATCCACCGTTGTATTTCTAATGAGTGTTGAATTTTTGGGCACCGGCTGTGTTCACTACTCCCGCCGCGAATACATGCAACCAATTGAACACAAACATCTTTTTTTGAATGTGCCGAACGGGTTTGGTTTTTGCGAAGGTGGGGGGTATGGGTTTTGGTTTCGCATGCGGACGGTCAACGTTCGGGCGGGTACACTGGTGATGGTTGTGCCTATTTTTGTGAAATTGAAGCACACACTTCTGATAAGATGGTGAGACATGGAATGCATGAACTCCGGAGATGTCGCCATGCGGACGAGAACAAAGGGCGTGGGTTGTTTGGCAGTGTTGTTCTTACTGGGTGCTTGTAGTGATTCAGGCGTGCCCGGCAACCTCATTGTGACCGCGTGCGAAAAACAATCCGATTGCAATGTGGGATTCGTTTGCGATTTGTCTGAAAAGACCTGTGTGCCCGACTCATCCGTTCCGGTGGATGATGTGGTGGTCTCTGACACGGGGTCGGATACGGTGGACGATGGCGGTGTGACGCCAGAGGATGTGGGTAACGAGGACATCGTGTTGCCCGTGCCCGACATTGACCCACCACCGGCCGATACGACCGTGACGCCCCCGGAGGACACGAGCACCCCGGACACCACAGAACCTGTGGAGGATACCGGCCCCCCCACGGTATACGACACCGGAGCGAATGATGTGGACGGAGATGGCGTGGACGACAGTGTGGACAACTGCTTGGATCTGCACAATCCCGGTCAGAGCGATCTCGATGACGATGGGGTGGGCGATGTGTGCGACAACTGTCTCCTGGTGGCCAATCCGGCTCAGGAAGATACCGATGGTGATGGCCAAGGCGATCTCTGTAAGCAGGACTTTGACGACGATGGTGTACTCAACCCCGACGACAACTGTCCGCTGGTCGCCAACGAGGACCAAAAAGACACCGACGGCGATGGTCAGGGCGACGCGTGTGAGAATGATATGGATGGAGACGGCGTCCAGAATGGCAAAGACAACTGCATCTTCATCGCCAATCCGGACCAGGCCGACGCGGATCTCAATGGGGTCGGCGACGCCTGTGAGGTGGACACGGACCTGGACGGCATCCCGGATCAAAAGGACAACTGCACCAAGACTTTTAATCCCGACCAAGAGGACTGGAACTCCGATGGGATTGGCGATCATTGCTCGGATCTGGATGGGGATGGCGCTGGGGATTTAGACGACAACTGTGTGTGGCAATCCAACCAGAGCCAGACCGACAGCGACGGGGATGGTGTAGGCGACATCTGTGACAACTGTTTCCTGGTCTACAACGAGGATCAGAAGGACAGCAATTTCAACGGCCAGGGCGACGCGTGCGAAGGTGACATGGACGCCGATGGTGTTCCAAACTGGAAGGATAACTGCCCTCTCGTGTTCAACCCAAACCAGATTGACACCGACGGTGATGGCAACGGTGATGCGTGTGAAAACGACGCCGATGGCGATGGGGTGATCAACAAGAAGGACAATTGTCCATGGATCGCCAATCCAGGGCAGGAAGATGCAAACGGCAACAACGTGGGTGATGCGTGCGAAAACGATTTCGACGACGACGGGATACCCAACTGGAAAGACAACTGTCCGGGGGTGTTCAATCCGGGTCAAGAGGACTGGAACAAGGACAATAACGGCGATGCGTGCAGCGATTGGGACGGCGACGGCACCAACGACAAGAACGACAACTGTGTCTGGATGTCCAATTCGTTTCAGAGTGACATCGACGACGACACGGTCGGTGATCAGTGTGACAATTGCTTCCTTGTGAGCAACCCCGCTCAAAACGATGACAACTTTAACGGTCAGGGCGATGTGTGTGAGAACGACATGGACGGCGACAACATCCCCAATTGGCAGGACAACTGTCTATTGGTTCCCAACAAGGACCAGGTGGATAGTGACGGCGATGGGAACGGGGATGCCTGCGAAAACGACATGGATGGGGACGGGATATCCAACCAGAAAGACAACTGCGTGTGGCTCAAGAACCCCGACCAGTCGGATACGAACTTCAATGGCGTTGGCGATCTATGCGAGACCGACCAAGATGAAGACGGCGTCCCAGACGTCATCGACAATTGCAAATGGGTCTTTAATCCGCAACAAAGCGACGCCAACGCCGACGGCATTGGCGACGCCTGTCAGCCCACCTAAGAACTCGTAACTAGTCGGTCGATGGTGGCAAGGGCGGCGGTGTTGGCGGCGTGCTGCTCTGCTTGCTCGTGTCCTTGGTGTTCCCACCAGTGGATGAGGACTCGTCACCCGCGGCCGCGCTCTTTGTGCGCGGTCCGGTCCGACGGGATCGTTGGCGACGTGGCCGTCGCGTGGAGGCCTCCGCATTCGCTGAGGACTTGGAGGATACACGGGGTTTTCGTTCCGATTTCGAGGCTTTGCTGGCTTCCTCCTTGGTGGAACGAGTATTCTCCGAGGCACTCTTCGTGGTCGAACGTCGTACACGGCTCCCTGACGTCGAACGGTTACCACTCGACCGTCGTCCGGCGTTTCCAGAACGTGGACGGGACCTTGAACTACGCGAACGGGAACCCCGCCTGGCTTCATGGGCCGAGACGGCCTCGTCGGTAATGGGTTCGATTTTCGATTGACCGGAATCGGTGGAGGATTCTCCCCCGCTGAAGATGTTCTTCATCCAGCTGACGAACGAACCTCCTTTGGTTGCATCGTCGGCTTGCGGGGAGCTTTCCCAGCTTTCCTTGCTTCCAGGGGCGATCACTTTGCCTTTGGGCTTTGGTTTCAGGTCTTCGTCAGACGGCTCCATAGGCGCAAACGCGAAGTCCTTCTCCTCGCGGGCAGCCTCTTCTTCCTGCAAGATCGTGTCGCGATCCGAAATGGCTCTGTAGATGGCCGTGTGATCGAACTCAAGCGCCTCCAAACCGTCTTCGGGTTTGGGCAGCGGACTTGTGTCGTTCCGAATGACCTGATTACGAATCAAGTCCAGCAGTTGGTAAATCCGCTGTGGTTGCTTCTTACCGGGTTTCATCACCACGATGTCCAAAGCGACCAGATTGGGTGGCAGATCCTTGTGGCCAACCACCTCGACGACAACGTCTAACTTTTGCTCCAACTCGACCATATCTCGTCGTCGTCGGTTGTGCAGTAAGTTGGCCATGGATATGGGTGTTGTCGCACGAATGTACTTCACGCCACCGCGGAGACAGGCTTCTTTGATGCGGCGGAGCAGGGACAAGGCGGACGACGAGGGGGAGCGGACACGGCCTGTGCCATCACATGCGTCGCATCGACGGGTGACCGAGGAAACCAAGCTCTTTCGCAATCGTTGCCGACTGAGCTCCATCAGCCCAAATTCGCTGATGCGTCCGAACTTAAGCTTGGCTTTGTCGTCCGCAAATGCCTGGCGCAGGCGTTGTTCGACGGCGCGATTGTTTTTCTTGTCGCGCATGTCGATGTAGTCCAAGACGATGAGCCCACCCAAGTCACGGAGAATGATTTGCCGCGCGATCTCGCCCGATGCAGACAAGTTCGTCATCAGGGCCGTCTCTTCGATGTCTTCGCCTTTGACGCGACCGCTATTGACGTCAATAGCCACAAGCGCCTCGGTCGAATCAATGACAATGGATCCGCCGGTGGGGAGTTCAACCTGACGGGAAAAGATCGATTCGATCTGATCTTCAACGCCAAAGCGCAGGAAGAGTGGCGAGTCACCTTCGTAGAGGCGCAACCGCGATTGAGCGGCGGGCATCAAGATGCTCATGAACTCGGCGATTTCCTTGAGTACGCCGCGATGATTGACCCAGATCTCTTCGACATTGTCGTCGAAGTAATCTCGAATGAATCGTACTGCGTGATTTCGATCTCGATAAATCAGCCCAGAAGGGCCTTGTTCAGCAAATTTTTCTTCAATGGTCTCGTAGAGCTTGACCAGATAGAGCAGGTCTTTCTTGAGTTCGAGCGGGCGACGTTGTTTTCCGGCCGTTCGAATGATCACGCCGAATTCATCCGGCACGCCGATGGAGTCGACGGTTTCTTTGAGTCGTTTGCGTTCCACGTCCGTGAGCCGGCGACTGATTCCGGTTTTGTCGCTCTCGGGCATGAGAACGAGATAGCGACCGGGTAGTGACACATGGGTCGTGAGGGTGGCCCCTTTGGTGCCCACCTCGTCTTTGACGACCTGCACCATGAGCTCTTGCTTTTCTCTGAGCAGTAGTGAAATGTCGGGTCGCTTGTCGGTGACATTCTTCGGCCAAAGCCGGGGGTGAATTTCACTGACAGGTAAGAACCCCTGTTTGCGATCCCCAAAGTCTATAAATGCCGCTTGAAGGCTTGGTTCTACCTTGTGGACGATGCCCTTGTAGATGTTTCCCCGGCGGCTTTCACTTGTGCCGTGGACTTCAATTTCAAGGTTCTCGAGGACGGTGTCCTCAATAATTGCCACGCGGCTTTCTTCCTCATCAGCACTGATGAGCATTCTCTTAGTCATTGTTTGCCTCTTTGAAGGCGCGCCTGGCATACCAATACATGAACCCTGTCGCTTTGTTGCATTAAGGGAGCATCGGTGCCGTTTCGTGGCGCGCAGTAGGCTTCGGAACTGTGGCTAGCCAGTTCCCCCGTCACTTGGCGGGGTGTCGTCTGGAATGTCAGAGAGCGCAGTCGTACTATCGACCCATGCAACATCCTCTGTTTCCAGGCTCTCGGCTGTGTCCGTTGTTTCCGAAGCGGTTTCTGTCGTATCGCGTTGTGTTTGCGAATTGATTTCGTCCGTACTGTCAGTGGCCGTATCGGCCGTTTGTGTATCGTCAGATTCCCTGGGTACGTCAGTCAATGTGTTTTCAGCGTTCGTTTCCAATGATGGAAATGTCGCGTCGAGTGCCAGCAGTTGGCACTGTCCCCCCATTTCGGATGTGTCCGTAGGACACATCGTTTTTGCCGCACATCCGAGCGCCACTAGCGCAACGATGGCGACGAACAAGATGGGGTAACTGGTCACTAGTATGTGAATGATTTTTTTCCTCATCACCAGGGAGACTGGCTCGAACTTTCTGCGACAACCTACTCGATTGCCTCTGCTGAGTCAATGTTCATCCCGTTTTCTTTGGTCGCTCCACGAATTGGGCTGTCCTGGTTGTCATGGTCTTGACCCTCATGGGACCCCCGCATTATGGTGCGCTCCGTGAAACGTTTTCGGTTCGTCGTGCCATCCAATGTGCGGATGGCCACCGGGGTGATCTTGGGTGTCGCATTCCTCGTGATTGCGTTCGTAGCGCCGCTTCTAACGGAAGCGTCCACCCACTCGGCGAAACGAACGAACGCTCCGGATGCGTCGGCATCGAGAGCGGGTTTTGATCTGAGGGAGCATTTGTCCGAAGCGACGGTTCGTTATGGTGAACACGAATGTAAGCGTTGGACGGGAAACCGCTGGGATTGCGATCTAGAGCCCTGGCTCTGGGTAGGAAAACACCAAGGGCGTGTGAGCACACCGACCGGCCCAGAATGGCGACCCTGTATCTGGGCGCATGCGGAGGCTCACAACGGACGGGCTGTGCCCTTGAGCATCACCTGGAACGACCTGCAATGGGTGGGCTCGTTGACGGGCGAAGTGGCGATTCTGGACACACCCGTTCCCGGTGGATCGGCACAGTTCCGGGTTCTCATCGACGGCAAGCAGCGCACATCGGTGCGGGTCAGCAATGCAGCCAACCGTCGTGATCATGAACGACGTTGGAAACCTTGGAGTGTGGGGGAGAAATCGCCCGGAAATTCGCTCCATGAGGTTACGATTGAGATCACCGCATCCGATGGGTCCTGGCGACAAGTGTGTTTTTCTGCACGCATGGGTCCGGAGGCCTTATGAAGCGGGTGATTGGCATCACTTTGCTCGCATTGTCCACCATCGGGTTGGTGGTGGGCATTACGTTGGCGACACGGAGCGACGCTGGTTACCGCGCAGTCGGCATGGTGCTCTATGAACACGTACACTCCGGGGTTGAGGCGGCAGACCGTGGATCGTCTGTTCGAGAGGCGTTTGTCCAGCCACAATCGCCCCTTCCATTGGGTATCGCTCTGATGGGAGCGCTCTCGGCGGACACAGCCGATCGGATCTGGGGCGCGACAGTCGCTGGTGCCATCGCAATGGCCCTCGCCGTGTTTTTTGTGGGGCTTGCGGCTTGGCAACTTGGGGGCCCCGTGGCGGGTATTGCCGGGATGCTCTTGATGCTGACGTTGCCTGGAACGCTCTTTCATGCCCGAACCCTGGGACCGGAGGCTGGTATTGCATGTGCATTTGCGTTGCTTCTGTGGGTTTCGGTGCATTCCCAGACCCGGCTGTGGGTGGCGACTTTGGCCACCGTTGCGTTTCTGGCTGCCTTGGGCTCGAGTCACGAAGCCATCCTTTTGTTCATTCCATGGGTGGCCGCCGCCATCTACACGGCACCAAAAGACGATGCATCAGAGGGGACACCGGGTCGCATCCACCTGGGCGCCATACCCCTGGGCACCTTCCTCCCGCTTGTGGCCGGCCCCCTACTGCTCTTTTGGTTGTGGCCCCATTTGTCCGTCGCTGGCGGATCTCGTTGGATCCACCTATTGACCGAACCATACCGGACATCGCATCCGCCCTTCCTCGTTCTGGGTGAGGTTCGAGATCAGGTGATGGATGGGCAGGGTCCCAATGGTCTCCATGGCTTGCTTTTATTTCTTTTGAGAATGCCGCTCACCACGGCCGCCTTGGCGTTGTTTGGGGCCATCCGCGTTGCTCGATCGCTCCGGGACAAAGGATCGTTGTCAAGGGCTGCGTTTGCGCTCTTTGGTGCGCTCACGTTGATGACGGTCATCGTTCTCAACGGCAGCCCCTATTATGCCGGACAGGACGGTTTCATGGCCCTTGCGCCCTTTGTGGTCCTGTTGGCAGCCTTGGGGACGGGGGTGCTGGCACGGGCGATCCAAGCGCGCTGGTTGCAGCCAATACCCATTCCCACCGGGATCGCTGTGATGGCGGTTGTGCTGGTCTTGGTAGGCCCCGCGGCTGTGGAACTGGCCGTTGTCTACCCCATGGAGCCGACCTATCACAATACGCTCGTCGGCGGTGTGCCGGGCGCTGTAGAACGAGGGTTGGAAACCCGGACGGACACCTATTTGCCGACGAGCACGTTGAACTGGTTGAATCAGCGTTTGGCTTCGGGGCATGCACGCATTGGGTTTGCTGTGGCATCCGAAGAGTATCGACCCTTCATGATGCGCTTGAATCGTTTTGGCGTATTGGATCCCGGGATTGGGACCGCAGAGCCCTACGATGCCACCCACGTGTTTGTGCCGCGAAGACCGGGAGAACCCCTCTTTGATGATGTCATGGCGTCGTGGTCGGAGCCTGTGTACGTCTTTGAACATCTCGGCGTTCGCCATCTGGCTCTCTATTCTCGATAGTGGGCTAGGGATCGTTTTTCGATTTGTTTCGTACCAGCGTGGGCAGCTCGTCACTTGACCGCAGGAACGAGGCGCCGTCGGGGGTGAGCAGGTTGTATTTGACGATGGACCACAGCGCGCTCACCCCATCTTTCCACGTGATCTTCTTCCCATCCTCGTACGTCCGCCCATGGTAGTGAATGGGGACTTCGTAAATGATGACTTCTCTCATGGTGGCCAACTTCGCGGTGACTTCCGGTTCGAACCCAAATCGATTCGATTCCAAGATCAGGTTTTGAATGACCTCTCGCTTGAAGGCTTTGTAACAGGTTTCCATGTCCGTCAGGTTGAGGTCTGTCAGAATGTTCGACAAGAATGTTAGCAATCGGTTGCCCACGGTGTGTCGGTAATAAAGTACGCGTCCCGGACCGCCTTGGAATCGTGAACCGTACACCACATCCGCGCGACCATCTTCGATGGGTTTCAGCAAAATAGGATAGTCATCGGGTGTGTATTCTAGATCGGCATCCTGAATGATCACCACGTCCCCGGTCGCTTCGGCGAATCCTCGTCGAAGTGCCGCGCCCTTGCCCATGTTCTGCTCCAGCAAGAAGACGTGAACGACAGGATCATCGTCGTACTGTTCCAAAATCTCGCGCGTCCTGTCGGTGGACCCATCGTCGACAACCAAGATTTCGACTTCGTAGGGAACCTTCCGGACGGTCTCAATGACCTCCGCGAGTGTCAGCTCTTCATTGTAGACGGGGATGATGACACTGAGTTTCATGATGTTCTCCGAAACTTCTTCCAGAGGTGCCGTACGCGAATCCGCACAACGTCCATCAGCATCCGTGTCGAGTCGGTGAGCGCGTTTACGTGTGTTCGATCGTCGTTGATCCATCGTACCGGAACCTCCGCTATTCGGTATCCTCGTTGTTGCGCCATGAACAGAATTTCCACATCGAAGGCAAAGTGCGAGATGGTGAGATCGCCAAATAGCTCGCGCGCCAAGCCCCCTCGAAACAGTTTGAATCCACATTGTGTGTCCGAAACGCCCCGTACCGCGAGCACTCGAACAATACCGTTGAACGCTTTGCCCATGGTTTGGCGATACCACGGTTGGCGTTCGACGATGTCCGAATCCGGGAGCCCTCGCGAACCAATGGCAATGTCGGCTGTTGCCAGCGCCGAGCCCAAGCGCTCGCATTCTTCAATGGGGGTTGATAAGTCCGCGTCGGAGAAGAGGACCGTGTTCCCTGTGCTCGCCAGAACTCCGGTTCGAACGGCATGACCCTTTCCTTGATTGGGTGTGTACGATACCACCCGTACTTGGGGGGAAATCGATTCGGCAATCTCCACTGTGTTGTCCGTACTTCCATCATCTACCACGATGATTTCAAATTCGTCGAGTGCTTGGCTGGCCCACTCGATGATACGCGTGAGTGTTTTTCCAATCCGTTCCCCTTCATTATAGGCGGGTATGACAATCGACAAGGGTTCCAGCGCCTTCACGAGCCCAGACGCCTAGTGGTGATTGGTTGAGAAGTCAAGCAATGCTCCCGCTGTTGGGGTCAATGTGTCATCCATGTCGCAACCCTGTCTATAAATGAGACAGTTGTGTCTCTCAAGCCACCAGTCTCTCACTGGTCGCGATGAACCACAACCCTAGAAGTTCTAAGGGATTAGCTCCGAAAATAGCCCACCGAGCAATCGGTGGGAATCATGGCACGTCGTTTGCTTGTTACATAGACGGGCGGGCGTTTGGCGAAGTGCCGGGGCGGAGTAGGCTGACGAAGGTAAAAGATGATGAAAAGCCCAAATGAAAATTGGCTCAAAATTGGCGAACATCCGGAGCGAAAGACGCTTGAGGCGATTATTGAAAAGTTACGTCGTCGTTGGTTTGGACGGTATGACTTTCAAATTTCCCCCAGCAGTGAAGAGCAACAGCAATTCGAGCTTCTGGTGCGTCACCGATAGCAGATGACCCTCGACGATCGTGTCGTAGGTGTCTGTTGAACAAGCCCATATGCCCCCAATCCTCGTTTGTGGAAGGGTCGCCGTGTAGGACGGCATCGTGGGGCATGAGGATGGGACCATCACAGGTGTCGATGGTTCGATCTCCCACCGGCTGACATGCCGTTCTTCTTGGCGTTCCGTAGGTTGACACGGTCCGAAATCGAATGATAGCGTTCCGGCGTTAACCCTTGGGAAACGCGCAATGAAATCCAATAATTACGACAGGACGGGTCCGGCCTTGACGGTGGATGTCATCCTCGAGTTGCCCGGCGATCATTTGGTGTTGGTGCAGCGGCGTTTTCCACCGATCGGTTGGGCCCTTCCCGGCGGATTTGTGGACGTGGGCGAGTCGTTGGAACAGGCCGCGCATCGGGAAGCTCGCGAGGAGACGGGGCTGG
>CAUZBV010000019.1:0-16868 GCA_963578115.1 Myxococcales bacterium | reverse complement strand
TCGAGACTGCTTCAATAAGTTCCGATCGATTCACTGTCTTCCTCACTCCTTAACAATGGTTAACTTCAACAAACCAATTGGGTCTTCATTCTACCCCGCCCGCACCATTGTGCCCCCGACAGGATTCGAACCTGTGGCTCTCAGGGATTAGGAATCCCCGGCTCTATCCATCTGAGCTACGGGGGCCCCGAAGAACCGTTCGGCGTGACTACCATTGAGCGTATCCACCGTCAAGGGGATTTGATTGGATTTCCTCAATTCTTTGTAGGGGGTTGCGTTCGTTTTAGTGACCGGCTAGGCTCCGTCACCGGTGAATTTGGAGAACTTGTGACCGACGAACAGTCCAGCGGAACCAAACCGGGCATCCTAAGGCAAAGCGCCGGCAAGGGCATGCGACTCATTTTCAGGATATTGGGTGGCATCGCCTTGCTGCTCATTGGATTCTACGTCCTTGTTTGGGCTGAGGTGGATACCGCCATTCAAGGAGCCGTCAATCTGAACGCCGGCGTCGCCGACGATGAGGTGCTGGTCACCTTTACGGGGCGATTGTCCTTTGACCTAGCGGCTGTAGACGACTCGTTGCTAAGCCCCAGCGGACAAGAAAGTTCCCAGCCCTATGCGGTCATCCAAAGGCACGTCCAGACCTGCGCGTTCATGGAAGAAGCGGGGCAGGAAATCCGCTACAGCAAGCGTTGGGTGAGCGACATGGACGTGCCAGACTCCACCAGGTTCAAACAGTCCGGATACGACAATATACGTGGCGTGCTCTCAAGCGGTGTGACGGTCGGCAAGGGGTTAACCCTGAAGGATGACGAAGATATTTCCTATCGAATTCGAACGGAGCTGGGCCAGCTACGCATTCTGACCATGGGCGACATCACACCGAAGAAAGCGGATGTTCGCGGGGCGCGCCATGTGGACCAACAATGGGTCTACATCGATCGTCACTGTTCGCCCGACAAAGGAGACATCGGCGGGCAACGGGTCCGCTTTTCGGTGTTGCGAGAGGGCGATCGCATCACCGCGTTTGGTGTCAAGCAAGGCGAGTCCATCGTGGCCCATCAGGACGACGTGTACCTCTCCAAGGGGTCCCGTGATATGCTCATCGCGCTGGTTCGCTCCACCAATGACACGAACAGATGGATGTTCTGGTGTGGTGGTGGTCTGGCGATTTGGCTCGGCCTCTATATCACGATCAGCACGGCGTTGTTTTTCGTCACGTGGATTCCACTCCTTGGGGGCCTCATTAAGGGCGCGGCGACGGCCATCACGTTCTGTATCGCGCTGGCGCTGACCGCAGGATTTGTGTTTTGGGGCTGGGGGATGGACACTTGGCTCCATTGGTTTGGTGGACTGGTGCAATGAAACGTTATTTTACGACACCCATCTATTATGTGAATGACCGGCCGCATCTGGGGACGGCATACACGACTGTCTTGACCGATGTCATCACCCGTTGGCATCAAGCGTTGGGGCATGACACATTCTTTTTGACGGGAACGGACGAACACGGACAGAAGGTAGAACGAGCAGCCGAAGCACGTGGCGTTTCTCCACAAGCCCACTGCGACGAATTGCATGAAGCTTTCCGCAGTCTCTGGCCCCAACTGCATATTGCCCCCAATGATTTCATTCGGACCACAGAAACCCGGCACAAACAGGTTGTTCAGGACGTGTTGTCCGACTTGCACGCCCAAGGGCTCATTTACTCCAAGAAATACGGTGGTTGGTACTCGGTCAGCGAAGAACGCTTCTGGACCGAAAAAGACTTGGTCGACGGCAATTGCCCCATGAGCGGCAAGCCCGTGGAGTGGATTGAAGAAAAGAACTACTTCTTTCGGATGAGCAATTATCAAGAGGCGCTCATCCGACACATCGAAGAAAATCCATCGTTTGTCACGCCGGAGTTCCGCCGCAATGAAGTGCTGGGCTTCTTGCGCCAACCGCTGGAAGACCTTTGCATCTCCCGGCCCAAGTCTCGACTCAGTTGGGGAATCGACCTGCCCTTTGATACAGAGTACGTCACCTACGTGTGGTTTGATGCCCTGCTCAACTACCTGACCGGCCTGGGCTTTCCCAACGATCCGACGTGGGAGAGTTGGTGGGCCGAGAGCACACACATTATCGGGAAAGACATCCTCACGACACATTGCGTGTACTGGCCGACCATGCTGATGGCCATGGGTGTTCCGCTGCCCAAGCAAATCGTGGCGCACGGTTGGTGGATGATGGACAACACCAAGATGTCCAAGTCCCTTGGCAACGTCCGGGACCCGCTCGCTCTGAAGGATGCGTATGGCGTCGACGTCTTCCGCTATTTCTTGATCCGAGACATGTCGCTGGGCGCGGACAGTTCGTTTAGCGAGAATGCTCTGGTGACTCGGAACAACACCGAGCTGGCCGATGATTTGGGGAACCTGCTCAACCGAACACTGACCATGGTGGAAAAACGCTTTGACGGGTGCGTCCCCGCTGCGGAACCGGTCGTACCCGAGGAAGACGACGAAGTTCGAGCCATGATCGACGATCTACCCAAGCGGGTGGCCGATCAAGTCAACGCCTACAAAACACATTTGGCTGTGGAAGAATGCATGACGTTGATACGTCGGCTCAACAAATACCTGAATGACACGGCTCCGTTTAAGGTGGTCAAGACCGATCCCGAACGCGCGGGCGTTATCCTTCGTACCGTCCTCAACGGTTTGGAGGTCGCCGCCCGATGGCTCGTTCCGGTCATGCCAGAGACCATGACTGAGCTTCTGCGCCGCATAGGCGCAGAGAATGGCGCTTTGGAGACCGGCGCCACCGTCGAGAAAGGCGACCCGCTCTTTCCCAAGTACGAAATACCCACGACCCAAGACGATGACATCACCGAAGAAGACGATTTAACGCACGCGAAAGGAAAACCCATGATCACCTATGACGACTTCACCAAGCTGGATCTTCGCGTGGCACAGATCGTATCGGCCGAGCCCATTGAAGGCTCCGACAAGCTGCTGTGTATACAAGTCGACTTGGGGGAAGAAAATCGACAAGTGGTCGCAGGGATCGCTCGCGATTACACCGCCAGCGAGGTCATTGGAAAACGTGTTGTCGTCCTGACCAACCTCAAACCCAGAAAAGTGTTCGGCGTGGAGAGCCAGGCCATGATCTTGGCCGCACAAGAAGGGGGCAACCTCTTCGTCGTGTCGCCCGATGGTTTCCCGTCCTCGGGCGCGGTGGTCTCGTAGCGCTTGTCGACCGGGATTCAGGTCCCAACGTTCAATACGTGATTAGCGCGTCAATCGGTGTGGGCGCCAAGCGAGACGCTCCGTTCAAGAACGCCAACTCAATCACAAACGCACAGCCAACCACGTCGGCCCCCGCCGCATCGCGAAGCAGTTTTATGGACGCTTCGGCCGTACCACCGGTCGCCAGTAAATCATCCACAAGCAACACGCGCTGGCCGGACTGAACGGCACCCACATGCATTTCTACCCGATCCGTGCCGTATTCAAGCGCGTAATCCACACCCACTTTCTCGTAGGGCAACTTGCCGGGTTTCCGAATCATCACAAAGCCAACACCCAAGCGATCGGCCAGCGCTCCGCCGAAAGGAAATCCACGGCTTTCCAGGGCTGCGATCGCTTCGACTCCCTTGTTGGACCATCGCTCGGCCAAGAGATCGATGGTGGTGCGGAAACCCTCAGGGCTTTCTAGAAGCGGTGCGATGTCCTTAAACAAAATGCCCGGCTTCGGAAAATCAGGAACATCTCGGATGCAACCCTGAATCTGGGCAATGCGTTCATCGGTACTCATAAGACCCCCTCGTTCTTCTCGTCCTCCCAGCCACGAAGGAGCGCCAGAGACTCCACGCAGGTGGGATCCACCGTCAATGGGCTCACGGACACATACCCATCACGAATGGCGTTGCAGTCCGATCCCGGAATGTCCGGCATATGCACGGCGCTCCCACCAATCCACAGGTAGTCCTCCCCCCGAGGGTCCGTCCGTACCAACACCTCCTTGGCATAGATGCGTTGGCCTACGCTCGCTGCCCGTATCCCACGGATGGGTCCTTGCGTAGGATTCGGAATGTTCACGTTCACACACGTGGGGGTCGCCGGAAGCGACTGCACCAACCGTTGAATGACACGGCGAACCCAGGGGACGATCTCTCCAAAGGGGGATTGATCCCCACTGACCAATGAGATCGACATTCCGGTGATGCCCTGCAACACAGCCTCGCGGGCGCCCGCCACCGTCCCCGAATAGAACACATCCCAGCCCAAGTTAGGCCCGGGATTAATGCCGCTGAGCACCAGATCCGGCGGCTCGTTCTTCATCACGTGATGCATCCCCACATAGACACAATCCGTGGGGGTACCGTCCTCCACCGCGTACCAATTTCGACGGGTGGATTCCCGAACACGCACCGGATCCAAGAGAGTGATGGCTTGGCCCACACCGCTGCGGTTGCGATCCGGAGCCACCACCGTGGTCTCGCCAAATTCGCGGGCCACCTCTTCCAACGCTCTCAAACCTTCTGCATGAATTCCGTCGTCATTCGTGATTAAAATACGCATGGCCTGACCGTATAGCGAATGGTCCCGCTGGGTGCAAGCCATGTTGGTTGACGTGTTCCCTTCACGACGGCATGATCGAGCCATGCCGCTCCGTCCGACCATCGGTATTTCGGGTAATATCTTTCCCGCAACTGACCGAAGATTCTACAAAAACAAGGAACTCCTCGTGGTGGAACGTTCCATGGCCAACGCCATACTCGCGGCGGGCGGAGCACCGATTCTCTTGCCGGTTTCTACAGACAGTGACGTCCTCGACACCATCGTCCACAGGCTGGATGGCCTCCTCCTGTCGGGAGGAACGGACGTGGATCCCTCCACCTATGGACAAACCAACGCGGATTGGCCGGGCCAACCGGAACGGGATCAGTGTGAATTGGGCCTGCTGCAACGAATGAGAACAAAAAAACGCCCCGTGTTGGGCGTTTGCCGGGGCCATCAAGTGCTCAACGTGGCGTTTGGGGGCACGCTGCTGCAAGACATCGTCACCCAACGACCCGCCTGCCACATCCACCGCAGTCAAGAGCAGTATGATTCGCTGCGCCATCCCATTCGTTTCCGACCCAACACGCTTATAGCATCCATCTTCGACGGCATAACGGACGTTAACAGCGTGCATCACCAAGCCATCGATCAACTGGGCGAGGGCTTGGAAGCGGTCGCGTGGAGCGACGACGATCTGATTGAAGCGATGTGGGTCCCGGAGGATCAGTGGACATGGGGCATTCAGTGGCACCCCGAATGGGATCCGCGCGCCGCGGAAGCGTCGCTCTTCGCTTGTTTTGTGCGGGAAGCCGGTACCGAATAGCGGACACCCAGGAGTCGAGGCGGGGTTATCGAAGCTTGCGGTTGAGGCGCAGTAATGCCACTGCCGCGGACAATCGAACCCGCTCTTCTTGGTCGTACAAGGCTTCTTTCAGCAGCGGAGAAACTTTTTTTGCGCGCGTACGCCCAAGCAACTCAAGGGCGGCAGTCCGCAAGACCAAACTGTTCGCCGAGCCCGACAACTTTGTCAGCCGATCGACCGTAGCGTTCGCATTCCGTGCAACAAGACGGGTGAGGATGGCGATCTTGAGATTGACATTTCGAGTCCGGTCCAGCGCCGCCGTAATCAGAGTAACTTCCCGGCCTCTGTCATTTTGGAGCATTGCCAACGCCAACTGCCACACTTCGGTCCTTGGGCTGGTCAGCATCATGTCGACGTAGGGTGAGAACTCGCCTTTGAGGACCGACGCCAAGTGCTGTAGTCTTTCCACAGAAATCCACGGCAACGCCGTCCGGAAGGCGCCCAGGCCCGCGGTCTTGTCGAGACGCAAGATGGCTTCCACAGCCTGGGCCCGCGCACCGAGATCCCGGTCCGTCATGGCGATGCGAAGGCTGGGAACCGCGTCTTTGTGCTGGACACGTGTCAACGCGACGATGGCCCACTTGCGGACCTCAGCGTTCCGATCGGAGATCCAGAACGTCACCACGGGAACCACATCCTTGTCTTGAATCTGCGCGACCGCCTCCGCCACTGCAATCCGCGCCTCGCTCGATTGGGCGTTGTCCATGGCCTGACTCAGATGGGATATGGAATCACGGCTGCCAATCCGACCCACCGCTCGAATGGCCGCAATGCGGACCTTCTCATTACCGTGGGTCATGTCCCGGTGCAGGTCGTTCAGCACACGTCCCTTCTCGACCAATCCCATGTAATACACAGCAATCGCTTGGGTGTCGATGTCGTCCAGTTTCCGAAATCGCTTGACCGCTTCCGACAACCCGGGATCCCCATTCCGGTAATGGATCTCCATAATCAACCCGCGCACCTTGGCGCTCGTTTCCCGACCGGAATACAACGAACGCAGGGCACCATATTCTCGGGCGCTTGCCACCTCGACGAGGGACTCCAACGCCCGGACGATACGCGTTTCGTCACCGCTCTCCAGCTCAGGCAAGAGCAGGGGAATCGCTGATTTGTCTCCGTGGAAAGCCAACGCCGCGGCGGCTTTAGACCGAATGTCAGTGTCGGCGCTGCGAAGCAACGAGCGAGCAAAGGTCACCTTGGCCCCTTTAGGGAACTCCCGCAGAGCATCCAATGCCGCTTTTTTTGTCTCTGCGTTGCCTTTGGAGACCATCACCGAAAACAAGGGCAACGCGTCTGCCCGCCGCAGGGTCAGCACGACTCTTCGAATGCCCGTAGCCAGCGCCTCGTCTTTGTCGGTCAGCAGGGGTTTGAAGAACGCAGTCATTCGCCCTCCTGAGGTCTTGGAAAAGGCGGCGATGACCTCATTCTTGGTGGTTGCCTTTTCGTCGCGCAACACGCGATGGCCCACTGCTGCAGCCACCTTATCGGATACGCCCGCCAGCATGGGCATGATCTCCGCCCCCAAATTGCGACGAGGATTCATCATCTCCAGCGACAAGGCTTCCTTCCAGTCGTTGTTTCGTGCGTGCATCAGGACTTGGATGGCCACCTTTCGGACCGCCCAAACCGGTTCCTTGAGCGCCTTCAGCGCAAGGGCCCGGCCCTCGGACGGTTTGTAGGCGGTCAACGCCTCCAAGGCCGCTGCGCGGGTCGCGTGATCGCCGGACGTCACCGCCCGATCCAAGACAATGGAAATCTGCGCCGACGTTTCTTTGTCCAGTTTGGCACTGGCTGTTGACGAGATGAGAAGAAGGAAAAAAGCCGTTAAATAGAGACGCGCTGTCATGCCAGTCGTTCTACCGCTGGCCCCTTTGCAGTGTCAAGACAGACCAGCGTATTATAGACGTGAAACGAGAGTGATCATGCCCACACAATTGACCCTAATTCGCCACGCCACGACGGATGCCAACATCAACAGATGCTTTGTCGGACAAGTGGATCCACCACTCAATGAACAGGGACTTCAGGAAGCGAGCGCCCTTGCAAATCGGCTGTCGAGTCTCCCCGTGGATCGCATTGTGACCAGTGACCTCCAACGGGCCATCCAAACAGCCGAGGCCATCGCTGCGCACCACGAGAGCACCCCTCTTGTCACCGACGCACGACTGCGTGAAATGAACCTCGGCGAGTTGGATGGACTCCCAGGCGAGCAAGTCGTGCGTGAATATCCCGATCTGATCGCTGCATGGAAAAAACAGCCTGCCACCATACAAATGCCTGGCGAATCCGGCGAATCTCTGAAGATTGTGCAGGCTCGCGTGTGGCAGTGTGTCGATGAATTGGTGAGCGCCCATCCCGACGAACACATTGTCATCGTGAGCCATACGTTTTCCCTGCTGGCCCTCATCTGTCGGGTCATCGCTCTGGACCTGAATCGATTTCGTCATCTCTTCATTCGACCGGCCAGCATATCGATTTTGGAGTGGCGAGAATTTGGGCCGATCCTCACTCGACTCAATGATGACGGTCACCTGAACACCTAGGGTCCGCCCTCCCCTGTCGAGAGTGCCATCGTGGGCCGATCGCGTGCCGAATTGGCACGTCACCGCCAAGCTTACCGCCCTAACCACTGGCATTAAAAGCAGTTTCCTCTTGGCTCCCTTCTTGCTCCCACCCTTCGTGAAAGAACGGACGTTGCCCAATGGGCGTGGAACTGGGGAGGAGCAGATGCAGCACATCGTGAACAACTGGCTGGTGAAATGGGGATGGGGTTGGGCAATCATGGTGATTGGGTGCCAACCCATTCCTACGGCGAGCATCCCCGTCGAAGATACATCACACGCCTCCATCCAGACCCAGTACACGAGCGAAGAAATTCTGTGTGGGCTCACCCTCGCAAGCGACTGTTCGAGCGACCATGCATTTTTTCTTGAAACGCTGGGATGGTCTACGGAGACAACCGATCGCCTCATGGCCCATCGGAATGGCGGCGATGAGCTGTGCGATACGACCGACGATGGTGCGTTAACGAGCCTGTCTCACCTGCTCGCGGCCATCGGATCGGACACCGCCGCGACCGAATTGTTGCTCGCACATGCCGTCGAACACGGCTGTGAAAATGTGGTGGACCTCAAGGGCGTGCCATTTACCGATTTGGAAGCCGCACAGACCATTCGCCTGGCCAACATCGCAGCACTCGATGCCCTGATCGAACAGGCCTCCGTGTCCGCCGCAGCCGCACAGGCCATTGTCCGCGCGCGGCCCTTTTCATTGCAGGTTCCCACTGTCGGGCTCATGAAATTGGCGGCAACCGACTTTGTCGGCTCCGTCACGCTGCATCGACTTCGGGACGCTGCACGCCAAGCATTTCGCGACGCAGTGCCCTGCCTGGAGCCCGATACCGTCGTGTCCGATGTGCACTTCACAGCGGAGGAGACCCACAACACGGTGGACTTGGTCAATCATGCCCTCCAACCGACCCTGGCATTGGTTGTCGGCGTGGGCCCTATTGTCGCGACGTGGATTGTGGATGCTCGCACACGAGTGTCTGGCCTCCCCACCGTCCACGCGGTCGACCTGATCGCAGGGGTGGGCCCCAATGGCGTGCAGTCCCTCAAGCATTTTGCTGCCACGCAATGGTGCACCACACCAAGCGCGATGTGCGGCTGCAAACCCAAGCGCCTGGGAGAAGATTGGCTGACGGATGCGTTGGCCCTCGCGACCGATCAACTCAGCGCTCACGACAACCCCCCATTCCAACGCTTTCGACGGTTGCTGGGCACCGAAGGGTACGAGCGTCTGGCAGTCGTACTCCTCCAAGAGCTCCACACCTTGCTACGCACGGAAGGAAGGCGACCGTCGGCCGCTGATATCGAAAACTTGGACACGTTTGTGGCATCGATGCTGTCCCAGCTCGCCACGCAAGCGCGCTTTGTGCGTCCCTTCGAGACCATCTCGACCACACCGCCCTTGCCGGGGCAGTTGCCCAATGCTCGACAGGGGGTAAGCGACGCGTTGATCCAAATGTTGGGGGACACGCCACTGGAAGACACGGACATTGGCGTTCCCTTTGACCTGCTTATCGAAGGCAGCAGTGAAGCAATGTACCTCGACGACATCGACCGCTGGCGTGGCGGCGCCACCGACGATCCGGAGGTGACCACTCTGGCGCACGTTTGGATGTTTTCAGGCACGTTGCTCGGGTTACCGACGTCGGGCACGGTGAGCCGTGCCACCGGGGTTGTGCTTGCTGTGGAGGTGGAGGTGGATGGACCCTAGGAAAATGCGCCGATTGAGTGGTGCAAGCGCGACTCTTCCGCCATCAATTGCTCGATCTCATCGATGTGTTTGGGAAGCGCTGCGGTCAACACACGCGGCTCACCTTCGGTAACGAGTACATCGTCTTCAATTCGAATGCCAATGCCGTGATAGTGCTTTGGCGCGATCGTGTGACCATTGGTCACATAGATACCAGGCTCTACGGTCAGCACCATACCGGGCTCCAAGAGGCGGTCCTCGCCTTGGACAACATATTGACCCACGTCATGCACGTCCATGCCCAACCAGTGTCCCGTCCGATGAAAATAGAAGGGTTTGTACCGCTCCTCTTTGATGGCTTCGCTCGCGGGTCCTTCGATTAAACCCAGTGAAATCAACCCCTGGGTAAGCACCTCCACCGCCACTTGATGTACGGACTCAAAGGAGTTGCCCGGTCGACAATGTGCAATGGCTGCAAGCTGTGCATCCAAGACCACCTGGTAGAGCTCTCGTTGGGGTTGGGAAAATCGCCCGGACGCCGGAAATGACCGCGTAATGTCGCTGGCCATGTATCCGTATTCACAACCCGCATCAATCAAGACCAAATCACCGTCCAAGACCGTCGCGTCATTGGCGATGTAATGCAAAATGGTGGCGTTGTTGCCTGTCGCCACGATGGGCGGATACGCCTGACGTGGCGAGCCTGCCATACGAAACATGTATTCGAGAACCGATTGCAAATGTGCTTCGCTTAAACCGGGCTTGCAAATGCGCATGGCCTCCTTGTGGGCTTCGCAACTGATCGCTGCAGCTCGGCTCATGGTGTCGATCTCTACGTCGGTCTTGATGAGTCGCATCTCGTGCAAAACTTGGGTGGGATCTTCGATCGCATGTGGACCATGCTGACCGCGGCGACCCATCTTTCGGTAATACCCCAAGAACTCGATGGTATGACGGTCCCATTCTGAACTGGACCCCAGCGCATAATAGAGAACGGGCTGATTGTTCAACGCATCACGCACTTTCTCGGGAGCCTCATCAATGGGAAAAGCGGCGTGGGCCCCAAAGGTCTCCATGGCCCCATCCACACCGGCTCGGGGACCATCCCAAGCCTCTCGTTCAGGGTCCCGTGCACGTACAAACAACGTCACAGGCGTTTCGCTTTCGGGCGCGAGCATCAAAAGACAATCGGGCTCATCGAGCCCGGTCAGGTAGTAGAAGTCCGAATCTTGCCGAAACACATAGTCAACGTCGCTGTTTCGACTGGTCATTCGGGCCGAGGGAACGATCGCCACGCCCCCGTTCATCTTGTCCATGAATGCCCTTCTACGATCAGTGTACACCCGCAAATCAAACACCATGTTCATCCTCCAACTGGCTCTCGGCGTGGAAGCCTACAGCAAACGACAAGGCAGGTACAGTGCTGAATCGTTGGTGTCGAGAGCGGGTTGAGGCCCGCCCCCATCCACCGAAGAATCTCGGCGAGTTACTTTATAAATTGAAGTTTCGAATGTTGATGGCATCGAACAAACGTTGGGTGGTTATGATGGTCGCTTCCAAGACGCTCTGCGAAAAAGCCAACTCGTGGGTGGCCCTCGCAAAATCGACACCGATCACATCACTTTCATGAATGGTTTGGGCAATGTAACGGTTATCATGTGCATAGTTCACCGTCTCGATGTCGTTCAGGATGATTCCGACGCGGACGTGCGTCCCGATCACACGATCATGTGCGCCCCGCAGTTCTCCCAAAACTGTGCTAATGCCTGCCGAATCATTGGCTTGGAGCGCGGCAATAAAATCTTCCGCGATCTTGAACAAGCTCTTCACACCGGTCGTACCGCCGCCAAAGATCTCCGTGCCGGTAACGTCAGCATCCAAGAGACGACTCTCGCCGACACTAACCCGACGGCCGGCCTCGTCACCGACGAATAGAAAGTTCGCGTCATAGGGAGGAGCCCCCTGTCTACGCCCTGCAAAAAGGTAACGCCCCGCTTGTTTCTGGTTGCCCATCATCTTCAAACTATTGGTCCACTGTTGAACGAGATCGACGGCCGCTGTACGATCCACCGCAGCCACGCCGTCACTGCCCATCTGCACCGCCAGGTCTGTGAGATCGACAACCACGCTTGAGATGCTGTCCAAGGTCGACTCGACCAGGGAATGGTAAGTCCGCACTTGTTCTACGACCTCTTGAAACTGTTCGGTCTCACCGCGTGCACGACGAAGCCGATTGAGCCGAGCCGCTGTCACAGGGTCGTCACTCGGTTGCGAAATCTTTTGTTGCGTCGTCAGGGGCAATGTCGCGTCTCGTAAGCGCTGGCGGGCCAGGTTATTGTCCCGTATCGCTCTCAAATACAGTTGTGATTCGCTTACTCGTAGTGGCATACAATGCCTCCCCCGTGGTGAGTTTTACACCATCCTCATAATGACGTCATACATGTCACGCGCGGTTTTAATCAGTTGACTGGAAGCAGAAAAAGCGCGCTCCGCCTGATTGAGAGCAATCATCTCCTCGTGCAGGGCGACGCCAGAGAGTTGCTCTCGCATTTCATAAAACTGAATGACGCGCGCCTCTTGGTCGTCGGATTGACGACGGGCGTCCCATTTGGCCACGGCCAAGGTGGACATGGCGTCGTCATAGGCCTCTCCAACCGTCTTGCCACCCGCCACAACCGTGGCGTCGTTCTGCAGATTCATCATGATCAAGATGTTGGCATTGTCGCCGGGCAACATGGTCGGATCGAGTGCCGCCGCCAACTTCTCGGGTTTTCCAAGCACGTCATCGGAGAGTTTGACCCTCGACGCCGCACCCACGACACCCACAATCGGGTTAAATAAGTTGTTGCCCGTCGATCCATCCAAACCAAACCCAGCGCTGTGTGCACCGTTCATCGCCGCGACAAATCCAAAAGCCAATTGATCCAGTTCGTCAGACGTCTTCTTGAGCACCGTATCGCGCGCAACCATGATGCCGCCCAAGCGACCGCCCGGTCTCGTCAAGGGCTTCATCACCGAACCGTCTTTCTTGATGATCTCCACGTCCAATGCGGCCAAAGAACCACCGGTCAGCTTAAGCGTATTCGAATAGGTGTCATCGGCCAACGTGCCGCCAGTCTCCAAGAACACCGCAACGGTCCCATTGGCTTTGTCCACCGTATTGATGCCCACCAATTCACTCAGGCGATTCAACAGGAGATCCCGATCATTCTTAAGACCCGGCGTGGGATCGGGAAACCCGACCTTATCGTCTGTAATGCGACTGTTGAGCAGCGCCACTTTTTTGGAGAGGGTGTTCACCTCATCGACCAACGCTTGTGCTTCGAATTGCGCCTCAAGCTTTGCTTTGATAATTTCTTGGGACGCTTCCCTCAACGTATTGCCGAGGTGATCGGCAGAGTGCAGGACTCCCAAGCGTTCCGCCGTGCCCGACGGGTCGTTCCCCAGCTTGCTGAAACTCGCGAAAAACTGGTCGAGCGCGGCCGATATGCCACCGCCATTTATATCGTTCAGCGCCGGCGCCGCCAACTTGAGAATGTCGTGTTTTCCTTTGTGAAATCCATAGCTCAGCGCAGCACCCAAGATCGAGCGTTGAATGGACGCACTACGCACCGTCTCCAATGCACCGGTGTCGATGGAGATACCGGGTTGATGTATGGCGACCAACTCCAAGCGCTGACGCGCATATCCGGGCGTATTCGCGTTGGCGATGTTTCTAGAGATCACGTTCATCGCGGACTTCTGGGCCACGAGACCCTGCTGCCCAATCGCCATCAACTCTTTGATGGAATTTCCCATGGTGTTACACCCTTACTCCCAGACGACGGCCGGCCTCATGCTCCACGGCCGCCCGGCCATTGGAGTCGTACAAATCCAGTTCCGTGCCGGCATCCGCGCCCAGCTTCTTCCGGGCAGCACGAACCCAACGCAGGTGACGACGCGCGTACACCCCACTGGCCTCGTTGAGTTCCCGAAGGGTCTCTGACAACGCGCGGATTTGATCGCGACGCGCCTGAAGCGGCTTTTGATTTCCGGGGGACACCAAGGGGATGAGTTCGCTTAATCGGTGCGCGTCGATAGGTGCTCGAAGCGCCTTCAGGCTGGATCGAACCACTCGCTCCCGAGCACGACGTATGTCGTCGGATCGCTCCAGAAGTCGCCGTTTTTCTGCCACGACCGGTTCGAGCTTTTCGGTTTCTAGGGCAAGTAGATGCCCGTGCTCCTCTTGAGTGACTTGAACAAGTGCTTCGAGCAGACGGATCTCGTCATCGAGCATCGCGAAAAAGCGTTGCATTATAGACCTCCCCCACAGGGCAGACGGACATCTCCCCAGAAACGGGTTTTGAATATTTTGTTGGGAACTTGGGTGAGATTGGGCGCGATTGACGCGGCGGCGCTAGACGTCGCCCAAGACCTCAGCAACACGCTCTGCGACCACATCCATATCCGCTTGGAATGTACCGCCGCGGATCTGTTCACGGAGCTCCGTAAGAAGTCTTTCGTGGTGTTTGCGCGCCTCATTCTTGGCGATCTCCACCAGAGACTGTGTTGTGCTCGTGTCGACCGATCGTCGGGTTGTGTTCACGTCGTTGGCGAGTGGCCGACCACCCTCCACGATCTCCGTTCGTTTTCCCCGCTTCGCTATCTCGACGGACAGAACTGGCCGGTCTGTCGTCGTCGTGGGCGGGATACTCTTCGTAGTCATTGTGCTTACCTCTAGCTAACAGTTTCCTTCCGAGAAGGTCATCGTGACGGCTAAAGGAATTGTTAAGGGAAAAATTATCTTTTTCTGTTCCATCTGGGGGTAAAAGCTCTCTCAAAGGACGATTTCCGTCATCATCTCGTAGAGTTGAGCGCGTTTCTGTATTTGTGCTTTTTTCCAGCGGTTCCGCTGTTTGTTTGATTGGCGGCCCGGCATCGTAACTAGATTTGGCTTCTGCCTCCACCCGCGCTCGAGCCCGCAATCGGGCTTCCGATCCCAAATTGAGCAGTGCCGCGGGCACGCTGGGCGGGTCAATGGCCACGCTCGGGCGAAGCTGGTAATCGGACGGCATCGACTTGCCCGTCCAATCGCGGTAGAGGGTTTCGGCGATGCCGACCCCTCTACCGGACGTCATGTGTGTAGCAAGTGACGTATTGATCATGTGGTCATAGAGATGACGACCTGGAGAGTTCCCGGTGCTGGACTCGACCGTGGCGGTTGGCTTCCGCATGGCCGCCACGATGCGCTGCAAGAAAAGCGCCTCAAATTGGCGAGCCGTCTCTTGAAGCTTCCGATCCTGTACTGGATCAGCGGCGACTCCTGAGAGTCGTCCAGTGGTGGGAATTACTGAGCTCACTGAATCTCAATCTCCGCATTCAACGCACCCGACGAACGAATGGCCTGAATGATTTCGATCAGGTCGCGGGGGGTCGCACCCAAGGCGTTGAGGGCCGCCACAAGGTCGTCCAACGTCGCGCCGCCTTTGACAACGTGCAAAACACCAGCGCTCTCTGTGGCGGTCACATCCGACTCTGCAACGGTCGCCGTGCTTCCCGCTCCAAGGGGCGCCGGCTGGGACACGGTCTTGCGCGTATCCACCTGAATGGTGAGGCCGCCGTGTGCGATGGCCACCGTCCCGATTCGGACCTGACTGCCGATCACGACCGTCCCTGTTCGAGCGTTCACAACAATCCGTGCTATGGCGTCGGTGCTCACATCCGCCGATTCGATCTGAGCCACAAGCTCCGGCACGCGCTCACGCATTTCCTCGGGCACATCCACTTGGATTCGCGCACCGTCCAACGCTTTGGCGGGATAACCTGCGGCAGTGATTGCGGCCGCCACATTGGTCGCCGTAGTGAAGTCCGCCTGACGCAGGACATACGTCAACGTTTCCTTGCCATTCAACGTCACCTCGACACTTTTCTCGACCGTGGCTCCACTGGGAATACGACCTACTGTCGTGATGTTTTTCTGCCGTCGCGAACCAGACGCGCGTACGTTGTATCCACCCACGGCCACCGGGCCCTGGGCAATGGCGTAGACTTGCCCATCCACACCCTTCAGGGGTGAGGCCAACAAGGTTCCCCCACGCAAACTGGTGGCATTGCCGATGCTCGACACCACCACGTCGATCGGGATGCCTGAGCTGGCAAAAGGGGGTAACTTCGCTGTCACCATTACCGCGGCCACATTGCGAATCCGCAAACGCTTCGGGTCGACCCGAACCCCCATGCGAGTCAGCATAGCGGCGACGGATTGAACGGTGAACAACGACTGTTCTGTGTCGCCCGTCCGCTCCAATCCAACCACCAGACCGTAGCCTGTCAACGCGTTCGTTCGAACACCGCTGAGGGCAGCGAGATCTTTAACCCGCGCCGCCTCAGCCGGCGGCACGAGTCCGATGATCACCACCAAGGCGGTGAGCCAACGAATCACGTACCATCCGACTGGGCTAGAGCGGGGGAAAGGTGCTGATGCTGCTGGATAGGCAGGCTGTGGTTTCAAATACACGGGTTAGCTCCTAAAATGGGTTGTACTGGTCGAGTCCTCGACTCAGCACACCGGGTCCCTGCTTGTCGCTGATTACGCCGCGGCCGGTGAATCCAATCTCGGCCTCCGCAATCTTCGTGCTGGGAATCGTATTGTGTTCACTGATATCTACGGGGCGAATAATTCCGCTGATGTAAAAGCGGTGTTCTTCTCGGTTGACGAGGATGACTCGGTAGCCCTCCACAAAGAGATTGCCGTTGGGCATTACACTCTTGACGGTCGCGGGAACGGTCGCCTTGAATCGTTCCGTTCGGGATGTCTCACCCGCCCCCTTGAAATCGTTGGCGGTTTTGGCGCCGAGCAGGTCCGCGGCCTTCAAATCGGGCTTCAAGTACTTAATGAGCCCCAAGAAACCACTGATGGTGTTGCTCATCTCTGATTTCCGATCGAGCGTCGTACTGGCTCCACGGCGAGCGTCGGCCGTCTCTCTCACCTCGATGGTCACGATGTCGCCCACCCGCATGGCGCGTTGGTCCGCGAACAAGAAATTGCCCAATCGATTCGGTGTCCAGATGGCACCCTCGGACGGTGTTTCTGTCTCGGCCGCAAATTGAACCGATGGCTTGTATTCGCGCATTCGCGGCACATATTCACCCATATGCGGCGTACACGAGACGAGCCCCATGGAGCCGAACGAAAGGATCAGCACGAGGAGAGGGGTCAT
>CAUZBV010000018.1:0-17315 GCA_963578115.1 Myxococcales bacterium | reverse complement strand
AGTCGGTCTAGGGGGCAGCAATGAGTTTACAAGTCATACTAAACGACCACGTGCCCAACCTTGGGCAGGTTGGAGATATTGTTGAAGTAGCCAATGGTTACGCACGTAATTATTTGATCCCTCGTAATCTCGCGATCGTGGCTTCAGCACGCAACGTGAAGCAGTTTGAACACACCAAACGGGTGGTCGCAGCCAAGCGTGCAAAAGCGTTGCAGAACGCCGATGCTCAGGCCAAAGTGCTGAACAACTTGGCCCTGACCATCGCCCGTCAAGTGGGCGAAGAGGACAAGCTCTTTGGCTCGGTCACCAATCGAGACATCGCCGATGCCTTGATCAAAGAAGGCCACTCGGTCGACCGCCGAAACATCACCCTCGAAAAACCCATCAAGAGCTTGGGGGTTTATCCCGTGGAAGTGAAGCTCATGGGTGGAGTAAAGGCCGAGGTGCAAGTCTTCGTCGTCGCGGAGTAACCAAACGACCCTTTGGACTCGAATTACGATTGAAGCCGATTGTGCTCACGAAGACGCAATTACTGCCGCATTAATGGGTACCGATGCCAACATCGGCATTGAAATCCTGGATCAATCTGCCGGCCAACTTGTCCCTGAAACAGCGAATCTCGATTCGGATCGTATTCTCATACGTGCGTACGGAAAGAAGCTTCATCCCGAGACGATCTCCGCCGCTTTAGCCCCTTTTCCGACGTCGGCGATTGTCGAACAAACCGTCATCGACGAGGAATGGCGCGAAAAGTGGAAGTCGTTTTTTCGTCGCACTCGTGTGGGAACCAAGATTGTGGTGAGGCCTCCGTGGGAGCCAAGAAGCGAAAAACCCAGTGACATCGACGTAATCATCGAGCCCGGAATGGCCTTTGGCACCGGGCTGCATGAAACCACACGCCTGTGCATCCGAGCGATCGAGGAATGCGTGGCTGAAGGAGACTCCGTCTTGGACGTTGGCTGTGGCAGTGGGATCTTGTCGATCATCGCGGCAAAGTTGGGGGCCTCTACAATCCACGCTATCGACGTGGATGCAGATGCTGTCCGAACCACCCGCGAGAACGCCGATAAAAACGCCGTCAGCGCGACCATCTCGGCAACGAATATTCCCTTGGCTGATATCACCCAGTCGTATGAGCTGGTCATTGCCAATATCCTGAGTCACATCTTGATTTCCTTATCGACCGATCTCGCTCGCGTTGTACGCCCCGGGGGAACCCTGTTGCTCAGCGGCATCTTGGATGAACAGGTCGACCGAGTCCGCACCACATTTACTCGATGTTCCCTCGTGCTTGAGGAGCAACGCCAGGACGGCGAATGGGTCAGTATGCAATGGAGCCGCAGCGCATGACACGACTCATCGTCGACTCTGACCGATTGCTACCCGGTGATGAGCTCACGTTGCAACCCGACGAGGCCCACTACTTGGTGCGCGTTTTACGGCTTCAACCCGGCGATTCTCTCCACGTACGCGATGGTGTGGGTGGACAATTCAAAGCCACCCTGACCGACCCAAACACACTCCAACTCGGTGCTCGTAAGAGTCTGCCAGCCCTGCCCGGGCCAGCAATCCATCTTGCGTTTGTGCCCGTTCGAGGAAAACGAATGGACGTCTTGTTGGAGAAGGCGACCGAACTGGGCGTGAGTGCGCTGCATCCGCTCTACTCTAGTCGGAGCGTTCGTCGAGACAGTGCAAGTCATCAACGGTGGTCACGTATCGTACGCGCGGCGGCTCAACAATCCGGCGTCGCGTTCGAGCCCACCGTCCACAAACCAATGGCCTTGACAGGTTGGCTCGAGGCTCCCTCGGTTGCAGAGCTTCGCTTGCTCCTGTCGCCAAGCGCTGATGTCGCCTTGCGCGATCTCCTGCCGGCAGCGGCACCTCGATCGGTTTGTGTGTTGACGGGCCCGGAGGGGGGATGGGCTGATGACGAGATTCACGTTCTTCGACAAGAGGGTTGGGCCGAATGCAGCCTAGGCTCCCTCGTTCTTCGCGCTGAAACGGCGCCCTTAGCAGCGCTCACGGTTCTGCGCCATCGACTGAGTGACTTGGGTTAAGCGCAGACCAACGTCCCAAGGCCCGCATCGGTCAGCAACTCGATAAGAAGCGCATGGGGCTTTTTTCCATCCAAGATCGTGACACGGTCCACCCCTGCATCCAACGCAGCAAGGCAGGCTTCCACCTTGGGAACCATGCCGCCCGAGACGACCCCGTCGTTCACCCAGCTTCGAAGGGTTGCAGGATCCACCTCACTGACCAGGCCATCGGGACCATGAATTCCGTCTACGTCCGTCATGAAGAGCAAGCGTGCTGCGTTGAGCTCACCAGCAATGGCCATGGCCACGTTGTCCGCATTGACATTCAATGCCTTGAACTCATCGTCCACGGCGACGGGAGCGATGACCGGGATCACGGACGCATGAAGTTGCGTTTGTATCAATGCAACATTCACCGATGTAATGTCCCCCACGCGCCCGAGATCCACATGTTCTCCCGTCTCGACCGAAACGTGCTTTCGCACTTTTGCCCGCATCCATCCCCCACCGTCATGACCGGACAGCCCAATCCCCTGACCGCCAAAACGCGCCATAGCAGCGAGTAAATCTCGCGAGATCCCCCCCACTTGGACGAGTTGAGCCACCCGCATCGTCTCGTCGTCGGTGACACGCAACCCATCCACGAACTGTGGCTCCAGCCCCAGCCGGCGGCCCATGTCCGACACAGCCAAGCCCCCGCCGTGCACGAGAAGCACATGAACACCCACCGCACGCAGCAAGACCAGATCGCGAGCGACCGCGTCCCCCAGTTTTGGATCGGCCATCGCCGCTCCGCCGAGTTTGACCACCACAATTTGGTCGGCCCAACGTTGGACGTATGGCAAGGCCTCGATAAGAGCTTCAGCTACGGTAATCGGCATTGATCCTCACATAATCTGCAGATAAATCGCATCCCCAGGCACGGCCCACACCATCCCCGGCAAGACGCGCATGAATAATCACTTCGTCTGCCGCCAAGGCCGCCGATGCAGCCTCCTCATCAAAGGCGATCGGACGTCCATTTCGAACGACTGGTACACCGGCAAAATCCAAATCTACACGGTCCAACCCATCGACACCCGCGGCTCCCAACGCACCCACCACTCGCCCCCAGTTGGCATCACACCCATGCACGGCGGTCTTGACCAAAGGAGAGCGCGCCACAACCAACGCGGCCTGTTGAGCCAACCTGTTGTCCAATCCTTCCACGATCACACTGATCAATCGACGCGCCCCTTCGCCATCGCGAGCAATGGAGCGAGCCAAGTGTCGACAGACCGTGTACAACGCCACTCTCAATGCGTTGTATTGGTGTGTGTCGGATCGCACGTCAACGGATTGACCCGTCGCCTGCAAAATGACCGTGTCGCTGGTGGACTGGTCGCCATCCACAGTGATGGCGTTGAATGTGACATCGACCACTTCCTTGAGAACGGACTGGAGCACGTCCGCTTCAACAGACGCATCCGTGGCCAAGAACGCCAACATCGTCCCCATGTTGGGATGGATCATGCCCGAGCCTTTGGCGATGCCACCCACCGTGATTCCGTCCACTCTCGCGGCCGCTTCCTTGGTCACCAAATCTGTCGTAATGATCGCCTTGGCTGCATCGTGACCGGTGGCAGACAAATCAGCAGCAGCCATTTTCACACCTGGAATCACGCGCTGCATGGGCATGGGCACGCCGATCACACCCGTCGAGCAGACCGCGATCCGACTCGAATCGGATCCCAGTAACTCCGAGACCGCCATCCGCATGGCCCGACAGTCGTCCACGCCTTGCTGACCTGTCGCGGCGTTGGCATTTCCAGCATTAACCACAACAGCCATGAGCGGACCTGGCAGAATGCTTCGGGTCCAAACGCATGGCGCGGAAGCCGCCGTGGAAGTGGTGGTCATTCCGGCAGCCACGCCATCGGCCACGAGCACGGCCACGTCCAAACGATCGGACGACTTGATACCTGCTGCGCACACTCCCACCGCGGTCCCTGGCACCGACGTGTACGTACCCCCATCCAGCAGGTCTCCATACGATTCGACGGGTGGTGTTAATGGATCCATTGCTGCAGGGTTCCTTCTACGGGGTCAGCGGAAACAATGGCAAGCCTGTGTTCTCATTCATCCCCAACGCGACGTTGAGCGCCTGAACAGCCTGGCCCGATGCACCTTTGAGCAAGTTGTCAATCACACTGATCACCGTCGCCATGTTGCGTTCGTGGTCAAAACAAACATGGACATGTGCGCGGTTGGTACCGCGAACGTCCGCCGTCGACGGAACGTCGTCGCGAACACTGATCATGGTGTCTGACTGGTACTGCTCCACGAGAATTTGCGTCAACTCTTCGAGGCTCACCGACGCCGTCGGACGAAAATGTACAGTCGCGACCATTCCTCGATTGATCGGGATGAGGTGGGGTGTGAACGTCACCGGCTTTCCAATACTCTGCTCGATTTCCGGCACATGTCGGTGGGTACCGCCCGGCTTGTACGCGGTGGCACTTTCAGAAACAGTGCAGAAGTGGGTTGTCGCCGATGGATCGCGACCCGCTCCAGATACACCCGACAGACAATCCGCAATGACCAAATCGCCGACCAGTCCTGCTTTCACAAAAGGTCGTACAGCAAGCGAAACAGCGGTCGGATAGCATCCTGGGTTGGCAATGAGCTTGGCACCGTGCAATTCGTCTCGATGCCATTCCACCAAACCATACACGGCGTCCGACAATCGCTCTGGACAAGGATGGGGTTTGCCATAATGACGTGCATACGTTGCGGGATCCTTGAGACGAAAATCAGCCCCTAGATCCACCACTGTCAAACCATTGTCGACCAACTCTGGAGCGATTTCAGCGCTGATCCCATGGGGCAAAGCCAAGAAAACTGCGTCGCAGTTTTGAACGACATCCGCGGCGCGATACACATCCATCGGTCGGTCATCCAACACGCCCAAATCGGTCAGGCCCGGCCACACAGAATCAAGGGACTGACCTGCAGACCGGCCGGCCGCCAATCTTGTGATCTCAAGGTCTGGATGAGCACTAACCAAGCGTAGTAGTTCTCCGCCAGTGTATCCCGATGCACCCACTATGCCGACCCGAATTGTCACCACTTTTCTCCCATCCACCGTGGTTCGTTGCGTAGGGAGATAGCAATTTTATCAAGGAATAACAAGCACTTCTGACTCGCACTACGGGGCGTTCATACTCTCTCGAGTCAACTTGAGAATCGACCGCGCGTTCGGAATTTGCGCGAATGTGTGGATCCGACCTTGCCAAACTGGCAATGCATCCAAGTCAGCGCGCCCATTCCGACACACGGCCAGGACCATGTTGGCTGGACCATGCTCCTGGAGCAGCTTCCATCGCTTTTCCAACGAACGCCGGCGCCAACGCCAGATAATTTCAACGTATACGAATCGCCCCGTTTCCGGATCACGAATCACCCAATCGGGAACAAACGCGTCGTACCCCGCCAGATCCACCCATTCGCTCCCCTCTTCTACGCGCCAAGGGGAAGCCAGCGCTACCAAACGATCGAAGAGAGCACGCTCCTCATCCGCAATCCACATCCCCGTATTGGGATAATGAGACGCCAACCCCAACGCGCTGTCGAGCTGAAAGAGACCCCGTGGGCTGCGTTTCTTGGCTTGCACGGTGGCTGTGAGAGACCAATCCTCGCAGAGCAAGAGTGCCGGCAAGAATTGCGCCAGAGAAAGACCGTATCGCGTGGATTGGTTGACGATGGACAGCGGACCATCGACAACAATTCGGTAGTCCTTTTCCAATCCATCATTCCCGCCCGGATCCGCCTCAGGCCGGTAGAGTAATCGATAGAATTTCAGGTATCGAAACAACTGACGCAGACGTTTCGGTGTCGGATCACGAAGCGCAATATGTACGTCCGAACAGCGCAACAAGATCGCTTGGGCCAAGGCAACATTGTATCGATGGAGCAGCTCCTCCGAACTCATTGACTGATAGGACGTGTATCGCTGGTGCTGATCCAAGTCGGCATACAAAGCATGTTCAATGTCGTCGATCGCTACGCCAAAGTGGGCAGCAGCAGCAGCCAACACCACCGCACGGCTTTCATTCGAGATCGGATGGGCTTGGGCTGCTCGCTCAAACACAAATTGCCGGACATCTGTGGGGGGCAAGGTCGTTGCCATGTCGAAGGTGGCACGATTCAACAACAAATGGGCCAATCCACGACGTACCCGGAAATCGCGACTGGTATCCGTTTCCGTGCGCAGCGCTTCTTCGAGCTCTCCTCGGGTGCCACCCACCAGACGGTCCATCACATCGATGAGTTGACCCGCCCGGTTTATATTGTGCGCGCGATCGACACGCAACCATCCCGGCAGGACAATCCCATCACGGACTTTGAATCGTGCCAGGTCCTTGGTCAGCATTCGCGATAAGCCTCGTGCTCACGTCGACGGCGGCTGGTGTGCGGCTCCGCAGTGTCTGCCGTGACCAATTCGTACAAAATGGCCAGCTTGCCTTCACGATGCCGGAGAATTCGCCCCAGACGCTGGACGTGTTCTCGCACGCTGCCGGTGCCACTGAGAATGATCCCCACGGACACATCGGGCATGTCGACTCCTTCATTCAGAACACGACTTGTCCCCACCGCCCGAATGCGACCTGCCGCCAAGCCATCCAACCAGCGGCGACGTTCCTTGGCCGGGGTTTCATGGGTTATGACCGGGACAAGAAATCGACGGCTCACCTCATACACCGTTCGATTGTCGTTCGCGAAAAAGACGCACGGCTCCTGAGCATGCGTTTCCAGAATGGTCCGAAGCACCTCCATCTTGCTTTCACTGGCCATCGCAATGTGCCGTTGTGCGTGGTACGCGCGCAGTGCTCGGCGACCCTCAGCCGACTTGTTTGTAGCGCGTAGAAACTGTTGCCATCCACGCGGCCCACCCAATCGAATACCGTGGCGCTTGATGAATTCTAGATACAAGCCACGCTCTTTGTCGTGTTCACTGCGCTCGTCTGGCGTCAACGCGACGTTAATACGGCGCACTTCATAGTCACTGAGGTACACCCCTTTCAGATCGGTGACCGATTTTCTGTACACCACTGGCCCCACCAGTGTGTCCAACACGTGATGAGCACCATCGGGACGCTCCAACGTAGCGGTCAATCCGAGACGGTAGGGTGCGATGGCCAGCTTTGCCGCCTGTGCGTACGTATCACTCGGCAAGTGATGTACTTCGTCAAAGACGATGAGTCCAAACCGGTCTCCGAACCGATCCATATGCCGATATGCGGAGTCATAGGTGGTCACGGTAATGTCGGACACCGAATATTCTCCACCACCCACCACACCCACGTCGATCCCAAATGCGCTCGACACAACCCGTGTCCACTGAGTGAGCAGATCCAACGTCGGGACCACAATCAAAGTAGAACGCTGCACGACCTGCATCGCCATGATCGCCAAGAACGACTTTCCAGCACCCGTCGGAAGAATCACGATTCCGCTGCGCTCCGATCGATCCCATTCGGCGAGAGCCTCTTGTTGATGGGGAAAGGGGTCCAGCGAATGGCGCTGAGAAAGCTGCAATGTCGTGTAGTTTCGTGCTCTGTCGACGAAGGAAGACGACGACCGCGTCAAGGTACCCACCGCGCGTCGATACCAACAGGCTTCCGCACGATATCGCCCCCCAATGCGCGGATCCAACACGAATCCAGTGGGAACGTCAGACAACTCAAGACCTGCCGGGGAAAGGACGAGACTGCCTCGGTCAAATTCGAGTGAAAGGGTTGTCATTCGGGCTGGTTGTTCCACGGGATCTCAATGGCGTCAACCTACGCTGTCCGTACATTGACCCGCCCTTGGCCATGAGGGATACTTTGGTCAACCATTCACGAGTCCACCCCGTCCCGGTCAAACGAGTACGAACTGGGCATTGGGAGCGAAACGAGCGCGCCGTGACAGAGTCGAATGATCATAGCAATGAACAGGCTGTCTCGTCGTATGTGGGCAATATCATCGATGATCGGTATCGAATTCAGCGCCTGATTGCGCGCGGTGGCATGGGGAGTGTGTTCGAAGTCCAGCAGGTCTACACACACCAACGATTGGCCATGAAGGTCCTGCATGAAGACATGGTGTATCGCAAAAAACTCGTAAGCCGATTTACTCGGGAAGCGCGTGCGGTCTGCCGGCTCTCCAATGCTCATACCGTTCGTATGTTCGATTTTGGACGGCACGAGGCGCTTTTCTACTTGGTCATGGAGTATCTCGATGGCCAGGACGTACAACAACTCCTGGCTGCCACTGGCCCCCTTGATTGGCGGCGTGTCCTCTTCATTCTTGACCAAGTGTGTGAATCGCTCGACGAAGCCCACAGGGCGGGAATCATCCATCGGGATCTCAAACCAGAAAACATCATGATTGTGAAGAATCCTGAGGATTTTGAAAACGAGAGCACAAAGCCGGAATTTTCTGATTTCGCAAAAGTGCTCGATTTTGGCCTCGCGAAAATTCGCGGTGGAACGGATGTGTTTTCGGTTCAAAGTCATCGCGATCTCTTTGGTACGCCTTTTTATATGGCGCCTGAACAGATCCGTAATGAAGAAGTTGACCACCGAAGCGATATCTACGCGTTGGGATGCCTGGTGTTTCGGATGCTCACCGATCAACACGCCGTGGATGCACCGAGCACCTTTGATGTGTTGCGAAAACACCTGTTGGCCCCCATTCCGTCGGTCTGTGAGCGCCTGCCGGACGCACACATTCCCGTGCGCGTGGACCGCCTCGTCTGGCGTGCCCTGGCAAAACATCCCGAGAACCGATTCGACACGGTCTCATCGATGCGCCGGGAGATCGCAGGCTGCCTGTCCGATCCAGGCGGTGAATCCATGGATGTGGCAGATTGGCAAGAGGAATTGGATGAGACTACTGCCGCCATTGACTCTGACTTGGAAGAGCGCCTGCGCGCCTTTGAGGAAGCCCACCAGCTCAATCAAGACATCCTAGACGGAAGCAATGATCCCAAAGAAGGAAAGCAGACGCTGGGACAATCACCAATCCCTCCGGAGGGGGCGACCGAACAGCAGCCGGCTGGGGCTCTCTCCCCCGGCTCCAACCAAGACAGTTCCGCTACCCACCATGAATTCGACCCCCTTCTGGACGAAGAAGAGTTCACGGATGATATCGACGATGCATTCCGCCGTTCCCTACGCCACCGGTGGATATACGGTGTGGTCTCTTTGATTCTCACCGTCGCAGCGGTAGCCGGTGCGATCCTCTTCTTTGTATCGACCGCCACCGACGAAGTGCTCACTGAACATGAACCCAACAACTCTCCGGCACTCGCCACAGTGATCCAAGACGGGCAGACCATTACGGGGCTCATCGGAGAACCTCTGTCTCGCTTTGAATCAGACCGAGACTATTATCGCATCTACCTGGGTGGAACCAACCGATACCTATCGCTGCACCTTTCCGGTGTGCAGCACATGAACATCATGATGGATGTATTGGACGCCTCAGGCCACCACACCCTCGCGCACTTGGACCATTCGGGACCCGATCTAGCCGAGACCATTCACCGTCTTCCGGTTGCCGAAAGTGAAGTGCTCATCAATGTCACGGAATCCAAAGACGGCGCTGACATCGCATCGTCTGGAAATGAGCACACGTACGCGTTGACGGTGACAGTCGGACTGACGGTTCCAATGCCCGGAGAAATCGAACCCAATGACACGGTTCACGAAGCGTCAGCTGGCGGTCTGGGGGATCCACATACCGGCCATCTAGACGGATACGGCGACATCGATCATTACGCATACTCATTGAATAGAAACACCACCGGCGATCAATGGCGATTTTCGGTCAACTCCGAAAAGACCGTGCCCATCCGTCTGGAATTGCTGAGACGACTGCCCGGCGAGGAGTTGGTTTTGCTCTACGCCGATGAGGACCGGGATGGTGTCATGAACTCTTCTTTCGCTGAGGCACCGCCCATGACGGAAGAACAACTCGGCAATCAACGCATCCAATATTTCTTGTCTATACAGCACGGTGGTTATGGTCTGGAACGTAGTGGGTACACAATCCGAACCACCCGGGAACCCATGTTCAATGCAAGGGAAATCGAACCCAACCACGACCGCGACCACGCCGTCCCGGTTGTGTTTGGTCAACTCTGCACGGGAGAACTGAGTGGGACAAGCGACGTGGACATGTTCTCTATTCCGGTTCGCGACCCCAAACACAAGACCATCGAAGTGGTCACGACAGTGGCCAGCCTCAAGAGAGCACTGCTGACGGTCAGCGACAGCAACCCACTCAACGCGCGGGACTTCCAACTCGATCCAAACATGCGAAACAAGAGGAAGGACGATAAAACGCCTGTCGTCATGCGATTCTCAGGCACCGGGAAAACGTATTACATCCGTGTGACCGCCAGGAAGAATCTGCAGTTCGCTCTTCCCTATCGGTTTCGTGTCCATCACGTCATGACCGACACACGACAAACGCCGAGGCGATAAAAAAAAGGCGACCGAGAACTCGGTCGCCTTCTGAAAAACCGTGGGCGGCTCACACTAATCACAGTTTTTCAAAACTCAATTTCTGCACATTAGTAATAGCAACGGACGTGCCAGAATGAAGAGCGGACATGAAATAATTGCAACTCATTGTTAATAATTAGGATTCCTTGGGAAGGATGAACTCGCTTTCGTCGGTAGTGCCACCAATCAACGCGACTGCACGCCTAATTTTTTTACGCATGGTCCAATTAGTAGACACCGAGTGAGAAGCGCTATGAAATTGACGCTCAACCGTCAATATTCGACGGGTATCACATCGTGAGAGGAAATCGATTGGGTGCAAGATGGGCTTGCGTAAGATAGGAACCCCTCGACGGTGACGTAACGCCCCGGTTCTAGTTCGGAACGTCACCATCGGGGGGCAGGTGGTCGCTAAGGAAGGGAAGGTACACTGAAATTCGCGAAACGGAAGGCGCCCATGATGCCCCGGGTAATTGGGCAGTTCCACATTCTCCAGTGAGGCAATCACCGTCACATGGTGACGGTGATTGTTAGTGAAGTGTTTAAAAGAACGTCGTTTCTCCTGGAAACCGGGTAATTTCGGCACCAGGTGATGTCTAATACAAGCAACAACCGTGCCGAAAAATATATTCCATGCGCAACTGATTGGAATTCTTGACAGAGTTCGGTTATGACCGCCAAGCTGCACGGTATGGAGATGGGGAGAAGTGTGACATGAAGTGCGTTTTTTGCCGGAAAAGAGTGCCCGGTAGACCCCAGCAATGCCCCCATTGTGGGTACAATTTACCCAGTCAAAGCGTTCTGCAGTCAAATGGGTCTCCCAGAACTCAATGGACGCCCGCAATATTGATCCTTGGGCTCGCCGCCGTGGCGTTCCTGTTCTTCGGTGGTCTCAACCCGCCCCGCCTATCCGGAGTCATCTCCGCAAACTACAAACTGGAAGTCAAAGGGCGGAAGGCGGCACGCAAACGTGCGCGAGCTGGCATCGACATGCTCTTAGAGGACCGTCATCGAGAAGCCTTGAACCACCTAAACCGTGCCATACGCGCGGACGACAGTTTTGCGGAAGCCTATCTCGCACGGTCAGTGGCCCTCCTCGGTGTGGGAAAAGCCACTGAGGCCCTTCAAGATGCTCAGACCGCCATCACCATGTTGCGTGACGGCAAGCTGGATGAGTTAGCGTGGAAAGCAGTTGGTGCTGAGGCGTTGCCCCTTGGAATCATCGTAGCCAGTCGTGTGCAATGCATCGCATCGGAAGTTGGAAAACCATCGCTTACACCAGACCAAGGCGCCCTCATGGTACGCCTGTTGCGAGAGTTCAGCGCGGTTACCGACTGCGAACAGGCACAAAAAACCCTGGTGCGATGGAAAAACGAAAGCCGAGTTTTCTCTATTCTGTCTCGAGCCAGGGCATCATGCCCCAATGTTTGGACGTGCGATCCCACCTCGTAACCCGTTAACAGGCCTCGAGCGTCGACGCACACGAAGTCCCATAAAGAGCAGAACAACACCCACAAAGACCCCCCACAGGCCACGACCGGGTGACGCCTGGTTTCTCAGTGCACATCCGCCACCGGAACCACTGCTCGAACCATTTACCCCCGTATCGGTCACACCACCATCCACAACAATATTTCGTGGCGCTTCGACCACCGGGGGTGGTCCATGCGGGGACAATGTGCACGTCAAGGTGACATCCGTATCGGGAACGGTGAAGTCGTGGGTCGGTTCCCCCCCATCACTCCACTCTTGAAAGGTGTACAGGTCAAGCTCATCTCCCAAAATGACTTCCTGGGGGCAGCGTATATTCACCACTGTACCGGGTAGGTACAAGCGCGTCAGAGGGGATGTGATGTCCTCATCATCTATCGCCAGCACAATCCCCTCTTCAGGGACCGTTGCAAATGTCACACTCGTCGCTCCAGGATACAGGATCACGGTCGCAACACCGGTGCTGCCCGCTGCGTCCGTTACCGTGAGATGAATTGCGAGACGGCCCTCGGTGTCGACGTTTCCCGGCAAGGTGTATTCCGCGCTCTTTCCGCTAAAGGTCGCCGTGTCTTGGGCTGTGTCGTCTTTCGCGTAAAGGGTGACTTGCCATGAAAAACCACTGTCCGGCACAACCTGTCCATCATCCACCGCGCTGGCTTTGAGTTGCAGTGTTTCGTTGGCCCCATAGTGATGTGCAGCGCTTGGCGATTCAATGGTCACTTCCGGTGGCTTGTCTGTCCACGCCAAACGGGAGATCGCGTTCTTTCCGGCTTCCACAAAATACAGTCCACCGTCCAATCCCGTCACGATGGCTCGGACATTGACAGGACCACTGGCGGTGAGTTCTTCAGTCGTCCACTCTCCATCGTCCGGCTTTAGCACCTGGATCCACGACTGATAAAAGTCCGCCATCGGAATGGCGCCGGCGTAAGAATCGGGAAACCGATATTCTCCCGATGTCGCTCGATAAGGCGCCCCAACAACAACGGCCATGGGAGGAGCACTGCCGTACGTATGCACGGGCTCGGTGATGTCTCCCGTGTCCGTAGGCCAACCGAAGTTCTCTCCACCCGTGCTTCGATTCACTTCTTGGACACTGGCGCCCACCTCCGCGATCCAAACCGCACCCGATAGGCTGTCCACACCGATACGAACAGGGCGACGAAGCCCAATCGCAAAGATTTCTGGCAACGAAGCAGCCGGCGCCCCGGCAAATGTGGGGTTGTCATTGGGTGCGCTGCCATCCAGCGTCAGACGAAGTACTTTCCCGTGCAACTTCGTTAAATCCAGCACCCAGTTCGGCTTCCCGTCGTCGCCCACACCCACATAAAGCATGCCGTCGGGTCCCACACCAATCCCCCCGCCGCCCCGGGGTGCCTGAAAGGCGGGCAACTCATCGATTACGGTGCTCTGCTGTCCCACTGACAAGGCAACGCTCGAACCATTGCGCTCGATTGGAATCCGAACAATCTTATGCTGCTTGGGGGCGGGTCCCTTTGCTGTGAAATACAGGAAAAGATCGGCCGATGCATCCGAGTTAACCACCGAAGCCAGTCCGATCAGTCCAGCATCTAGTTGCTGACAATCGACCGAATCGCTCAGCGTACCCAGGTGATTGACCCCTTTTTCGTCGGCACTCTCGATGTCCCCACAGCGCTCTGCCACAATGGCTGGCACCCCTTCCCACACAAAGACCATGTCCGTGGGATCATCCAATCCACCGACGATCTCTTGATAAGAAATCCCCGTTGCGCCCACTGAAACGCTCGGAATGAAAAGCAACAAGCCGACGACCAGAAAATACAAATGTCGAGTTTCCATGCACGTATTTTATCCGTTCATGCCATGTTGTTGCAACGGATCACCCCCAAACGTTCATTCATGACCCTTGACCCACATGGGCACCTTTGGTACCCCGCTGCCTATGCAAAACGACAAAACAAAGACACCAATGGCCTTTACACCCGAAGAGGAAGAGTTTGCTCAGTTGTTTACGGAGGGGGTTGGGATTGAACTAGGCAAACCGATTCGGCGAGGAGAAATCGTACAAGGTCGCGTCGTCAGTATCAGCAATGACAGCGTGTTTATTGATCTGGGCGGCAAGGCAGAGGGCGTCATCGATGTGCGCGAATTGGCCGATGAACACATCAAAGAAGGCGACGTGATCGAAGCCACCGTGGTGTCCACTGCCGGCGGTGTTCGCCTCAGCCAGAAGCTCACGGTCAGCCTGCATAGCAAAGCGGCCATTGCGGAAGCTTTTGAACTGGGTTTGCCTGTGGAAGGGAAGGTCACCGCCGTCAACAAAGGTGGTTGCGAAGTCGCTGTGGCAGGCCAAACGGCCTTTGTTCCCTTTAGCCACATGTCGTTCGAACGGGTGGAAGATACATCGGAATGGGTGGACCAAGTTCATCGATTCAAAGTCATCGAATATGTGCCAGATAGCCGCCGGATTGTACTGAGTAGAACAGCGCTTATTCGTGAAGAGCGCGCTGTACTGGCCGAGCGCTTCTGGGACGAAGTCCACGAGGGTCAGGTCATTACCGGCACGGTCACGTCCATTCAAGAATATGGCTGCTTCGTCGACGTGGGTGGCGTGGACGGATTGGTTCATCTCCGAGAGATGATGTGGGGACGTGTCGGCCATCCGTCCGATCTGGTTCACAGGGGCCAGGAAGTCACAGTGACCGTTCTCAACATCAATCGCGAAGAACAACGCGTTGGCCTGAGCATGAAGAGCGCCGATGGCGATCCGTGGAAACGATTTGGCACCGACGTGAAGGTGGGAGACACGGTGACCGGAGAGGTCACCCGTGTGGAACGGTACGGCGTCTTCGTTGAGGTACTACCCGGCCTAGAAGGACTCGCACACGTCTCTGAACTCACGTTTGCGCGCCGGGTTCGCCATCCTTCCGAAATCGTCTCTGTTGGAGACCGCGTTGACGTCGTCATCTTGGATGCCAATGAAGCGGAGAAACGGCTGTCGTTGAGCATGAAACAAGTCCATGAGGACCCGTGGACCAATGCGCAGCACCGTTATCCCGTCGGTACGACCGTTGGGGGGATCATTGAAAATGTGGAGCGCTTCGGAGTGTTCGTAACGGTCGAAGAGGGGATCACCGCCCTCATCCCATTCGGTGAAATGGACATTGACCCGAACCGAGATCCCACCCGTCTCTTTAAGGAGGGGGAATCGATCACAGCCGCAGTGATCGCCGTTGAACCCAAAGACCGAAAAATGACGCTCAGCCAAACACAAGTCGCGCTGAACAAAGAGACGGCTGACGTAGCTCGCTGGCAAGCCGACAACAAAGGGCGCCACGGAATGGGTACCTTCGCCGATCTCTTCCAGAAGACGGACAAGAAGAGCTAATCGCTGTGTACGTAATCATACGACAGATCCCGAAGACGATCGGCTAAGTTCAATGTGAACGCCCACAAGATCTTGGCTGCAATGGTTGGATGGACACGCGTCAGAGCCAAGAAATCTTCCCGTTGAATGGTCAACATGGACGTCGGTTCGAGCGCGACCACGTCGGCGGAGCGGCTCCCACCATCCATGAACGCAATCTCCCCAAAGTGGCTGCCCGCACCCAGGGTCGTCAATTCATGATCACCCTTTCGGACCGAGACCTTGCCAGACACCACCACAAAGAGTGAATCGCCTGTCTGGTTTTCACAACACACGGTGTCCCCGGGTTCAAACTGGATCTGGTACACACTCTTGAGGGCCATCAACAACTCCTGATAGTTGAGATGCTGAAAGAGAGAGAGTTGAGCGAGATGACGCGCTTTTTCTGTTGTGTCCAGTCGATCGCCTCGGTCCTCAACCTGCGGCACACGCACCAAAACACCGGTCAAATTGTCATCTCCTGACCGTTTATTCGACTGCTCGATGGCCCAGTCGACCCCTTCATCGACCAGTGCGTGGAAGTCATCGGTCGTCAAGTGGCGGTACAATCCATCGGTGCACATCAACACATTGTCCCCGGGCATGATATCCAGCCACAACGTATCGACTCTCACCGTAGGAAATTGACCGATCGCCCTTGCCAACACGTTGTGGTGTGGAAATGTGTCTAGATCGGCCTCCGACAAGATTCCTTGCTGGAGCAACTCTTGGGCCAATGTATGATCAACGGTCAATCGACGGACATTGTCGGTTTGCACCAAATAGGCGCGACTGTCGCCGACGTGACCCAGGACGGCGCCACCGGCACCCAGGGCAAGCACAACGCCCGTGGTCGACATGCCTCGATACTTCGCGTTGCTCTCGGACAAGCGATAAATACGGTCCGCGGCTACATTAAAGAGCGTCTGCATTACGGATATCGCCTGTTGACGTGTGTGGGTTCCCTGCAAGGGTTGATTCAGAGTGGGTTCGAACGCACTGCGATGCTCCCGCACGGCCTCACAAAACACATGGGAAGCCACATCGCCGGCACGACCACCACCAACCCCATCCGCCACAGCAAACACACCGCAGCGGGCATCCACAAACAAACTGTCCTGGTTTGTGGGACGTGATCGACCAACATGGGTACTTGCGGACACTTTGGCTCGCACGATTGTCTTATCCCCTTTGACTGTCCGCATGCAGTACACATGCATCACAACTCCGCATCCACACCGTCATCATTCGCCCGCACCGGGCTTCTTCGTGGCGTTAACCAAACTGTGACTGAGACCGCGCATACGACCGGCCAGATTCAAAACGAAGCACCACAAGAGCTTGGTGGCGATCACAGGATCGGTACGGGTCAACTCGCGGAAATCTTCCCGTTTGATGCATAAGAGTGTGGATCGCTCCAACGCACGAATGGTGGCTGATCGAGGCTTGCCATCCATGAAGGCGATCTCACCAAATTGAGCGCCCGTTTCCAACGTGGTCAGATGCTGATTGTCCTTGATGACGGCAGCAGACCCTTTCGCGATCATGAACAACTCGTCACCCAGGTCCCCTTCGCGAATAATCGTTTGGCCCGGCTCATACGGCTTCTCGTAGACAACCTTCAGAACACGAACCAACTCCTGATAATTGAGATACTTAAACAAGAACAGCTTCTGAAAGGCGACCACCTTCGCCTTCATGTCCATGCTTTCGACGGTGCTCGTACTCAACGCCTGCACGTGTGTGTGCACCACAGTCAAATTGTCTTGACCACCACGCTCCAATCCAAGGCGAAGGGCCGCATCAACCCCATTTTCAAGGGTTCCCCACAACTCGTTCTCCGCAAAGTGACGGTAGAACCCGTCG
>CAUZBV010000017.1:0-17696 GCA_963578115.1 Myxococcales bacterium | reverse complement strand
TGGAAGACAGCCTTAAAGTCCTTGCCCTCGCAAGTGAAGTCATCGTCGATGAATGCTGGCCACACAAGAGTCTTTACACATGCCGCCCAAAGATCACCCCAGGCGTCAAAATTCTTCCCATCAACCTTAATCGTGTTTTGACCGTCGACCGCTTCCACCGCCTCTTTAACGGTTGTTTTGACAGGCTCGTACTTTGCGGTAGTCCCCGGGGCCACCAACTCGACAAAATCCACTACCTTGAGGAGGCCTTTTCCGACCTTTATCACGTACCACAAGAAACCTCCTTTATCGTTGTCCCAAAAGAGTGCGTTGAGGTCGGTCGTGGGTTTCGGATAGATGTTCTTGTAGTCAAAGATCTCTAGATTGAGTGTCGTTTCCATATTTTCTGTCATATTGAGTTCGCCGTTTTTCTTCAGCCATCGAATCTGCTTTTCGATGAAGAGTCTCTTGGATTTGTTGCCTCCACTCTCTTGGAGGTGCTTCAGTTCTTCCTCCAACGCCTTCAATACCTGCGGATCCTCATGGTTTTTCGTGACTTTTGCGGGCTGGGGTGGGCCACAGACGTTCTTCGTGTCGGCAGATTGGTCTGGCTCGCTCTCCGTGTTGGTGACGATGGTAAACTGACCATCCCCAGTATTATCGATGAAGAGAAAGCCTGCATCCCCATCGTCATTGCCCATTTCAAGTTTTACCAGCGTGAGTTTGGCGTTGTAACACCCGCTGATAGCCCCGCCTCCAGAGAGCGGCGCGCTGACCTTGCCGTAGCCGCCTACCGAGCCAGTAGACACCCCGCTCGGAGCAGGCGATGAGTTGCCCACGGACATCTGTGGTAAGTTCGCCATTAGCGTTCTTCCATAGGTAATCAATTCGTCGGCTGTGAGGCCGTCTCCGATAACCGCGATCATCACCACGACCCGTTCGGATTGGGCCACGAGCAATTGGTAGGGCTTGTCGACCGTGTCGTAACGAAAGACAAAAAGGTCATCGTTGTCGTTAATTGCGAACGCAGGGTTCTCCTTTAAGAGGTTATCCACAACCTCGGCAAAGAGATCTCTGGCCTCTGTCTCGTCGCTGAAACCCAACAACTCAACAATCGTCAAGACGTCGCCATCGCTCTCTTTCTTATCCACCCAGGCATCAACCCTCTGAGCGCCCCCAAACAAATCCGTCGACTCGCCGCCGACATCAATAAAACCCGTCGGCCCGTGGTTGGCCTCAAAGAGACGCTCCCACGATCCAGGCGGTTGTGGACGAGTAGTGTCAGACGAATTGCCCGCATCGGGGTTGCCGGCATCGGGGTTGGAGGGTCCAGGGGCCGGAGTTTCGGTATCCGCAATGAAGGGGTTGGAATTGTCCGTGGAAGGGTTCGAGCCCTCACAGCCGATCGTTGCGCCGATGAGCGCGATGATCGATGCGATGACGACGAACATGTGAAGGGCACGTCGGGTCAGCGAGCCGACTCCATGCGTCCTGAATTCATCATTATTTTTCTGCAGTTTCATGATTCTTTCTCCATACAGCCTTAATTAATTGGAGGCGTACTCTGCGCCAAAGGTCGCGAGCGAAGACGACGCCGGCTGGCTCACGGGTTCAAACAGGTACTCGTCGGGAATGCGAAACTGTGTCGTGTGGCTTGGACTCCAGGCCACATGGGTCTCCGGCTCCACTTGTTGAATGCACCGTTCGGGTGTATTCGGGGCAGCCGAAAACGTCACGGGGAGGCGCATGCGCACCAGACTCGTACTTTGTTGGCAAAACATCACCAGACCGGTGACGACCAGAAGAATGGCGCCAAAATAGGACGCTGCGAGTGTGTATTCCATTGTTCATCTCCCTTCCTTGTTGCTTGTCCAGCGCCCAATGCGCCGTGGCTTCGTAGGACAGACGCTTCAACCCGTCCCGATTGATCACAGTGGTTCTATTTTTTTGGTTAAGGCTTGGCCGTGTTGCATTCAGCGCGACGGATGGCTCGCATCCGCAACGCACCCACGCCGCACAGCCGGGGTGCTTCACAGCCAAAGCCCGTTCAATTACACAGTTGCTGAAGCGGTGACGACCGACATCACAGCAGCCAAGTACGTTACGAAAATGATGAGTTCCATTATTGTCTCCCACATGTTTCCCCAGCGCGAAATGCGCCGAGGGTCTGAGGGACAGACGGAGGGTCGGGAACAAATTGATCGGGTTCGTGCATTTTAATATCTGGATGGGTACCAGCGTCGCGAAAATAAAAGGCTCGCCAAGCTCAGGGGCTTGACCAAAACACCGAGGACCGTGCCATACTCGCAGGGAACCCATGACCCACACATCGACCCAAAGGCGCGTGGTTACGCTGGCCCTCTTCTTGACGCTGCTTTGCAGCCCGCTTCAGGCCGCGAAGCCACCGATCACCGAGGCCTTTCGTGCCAAGGCTCAGCAGCTGCAACAGCAAGGACGTGCGTTGTTTGATGCGGGTCGCATCGCGGAATCCATCGCTCGGATGGAGCAACTGCTCGCCCATCTTCGAAGCGGCAGGGGCGACGAGCACCCGGAGGTGGGGCAGACTCATGGATTGCTCGGCTTTCTCTACGGGCACGCACGTGATTTTTCTCGTGCGGAAGCCCATTACCAAGAAGCGTTGGCGATCTTCACAGCACTGAGAGGCCCGGACCACTCGGATGTACTGAGCGTTCTCTTTGCCTGGATGCAGTTGGCCGAAGCGCAGGGCCGCTATGCCCAGGTCGTGTCCTTGGCCAAACGATCCATTCCCATCTCGGAAAAGACCCATGGTCCGGAGAGCCACCAAAGTGCGGTGATCCGAAACTCCCTTGGCTTGGCATTGCAAAGGCTCAATACGTTGGATGAAGCGGCAGCTCAATACCACCGCGTGTTGCAGATCCTACAAAAAGTCCGCGGGTCGGCCCATCCCGAAACGCTCACGGTCATGACCAACCTGGCCAGCATTGAACAAAGCCGCAATCGCTTCGCCGAAGCGCGAGAGCAATATGAAGAAGTGCTGAGACTGCAAAAGACCGTCCTCCCCGAGGTGCACGCAGACATCGAGCTGACGCTCAACAGCCTGGCCGGTGTCTTCCACAATCTCGGTTTGTACGAGGGCGCTGAGAAACTCTACAAACGCGCACTGACGATCGCCGCCAAAGTGCATGGAAACAACCACCCTCAATTTGCCACCACACTCAGCAACCTGGCGTCATTGCACATGGAAATGGGCCGTTATCCAGAGGCTACCGAAGGACTCCAACGCACACTCGATATTCGGGAAGGTGCCTTGGGACCCATGCATCCGGATGTGGGGGGAACCCTCAACAACTTGGGCTCCTGCCTCCTGGAAATGGGAGAAACTTCAGCGGCGGAATCGATGTTGAGACGCGCCCTGCCCATTCTGGAAAAAGGAGTCGGCACCCAGCACCCTACCCATCTCACGGCCCTGTCCACCCTGGCGGTGATTCACAAAACTCGCGGCGATCTCCAACAAGCAGTCACTACCTTGGAGCGCGTCTTGGAACTTCAGGTACAGGCACTGGGAGCCGACCACCCCGATGTGGCTCGAACGCTGAACAATCTGGTGAGTGTTTTTATGGACGTGGGCGATCTCAAAACGGCGATGGGCCTGCAAGAACGGGCGCTCGCGATCGACATCAAAGTGTACGGGAAAAACCACGCTGAAGTGGCCAAAAACTTGAATAATTTGGCCGCAATCGAACAGGCGATGGGCAACCATGACGAGGCTGTCCGTCACTACAAGCAATCCCTCGCGATCCGAGAAAAAACGCTGGGCAAGGACCATCCGGATGTAGCCAGCAGTCTAAACAATTTGGGGTATCTGGCTTTCATTCAAGGCCGGTATGAGGAGGCCGAACCCCTGCTGGTGCGCTCCGAGCGCCTGACGCGAAAGGCCCTGGGAGACCATCATCCCAGTCTGCTCACCACACTCACCAGCCTCACACAACTCCGGCATGTGCAAGGTCGACACGCCCAAGCGGAAGAGACCGCCCAACAAATGCTGGCAGGCCAGGAAGTCCATTTCCAGCGTGTCCTGGCCGGCGGGACCGAAGCCCAAAAGCGCACGTTCTTGATGAGCTCCCTCGGCAGGACGTACATCGCGCTCACCCTCGCCAGCGTCACGGGACGCAAAGAAGCGATCCCAATCGGTGTCGAAGCCATCCACCAATCCAAAGGCCGCGCATTGGCCGCCATGCGGGGTGATCGTCAGGCGCTTCGGACCCAGTTGAGCGACAAGGATCGGACGCATTTCGATGAGCTCCGGTCTTCCCAGGCGATGATTGCCAAACTAACGTACCAACAAACATCCGGCGATTCCGTGGCATCCAACCAACGAAAGGCGGCGTTGGTGAAGCGGATGGCGTTTCTGGAAGAAGAGTTGGCCACGGCCAGCGCCGCATTTCGACGGGAACACCGCAGCGTCACTTTGAACGCCGTGCGAAACGCGATCCCCAACAACGCGGCTCTCCTGGAATACTTTGTCTATCGGCCGACAAAATGGACATCCAACGACTGGGCCCCAGCGCGCTACGTGGCCTACGTCCTCCGCCGGGACGGCGACATCGGCTGGGTGGATCTGGGTGAACGAAAACCCATCGATGAGGCGGTCGCACGCTTCCGAAAAGCCATGGTGGCCGGCGACATGAGCGTACTCGAGCACGGCCATGCGTTGCACAAGCTGATGATGGCCCCATTGATGCCGCATTTGCAGGGGGTGGAGTCCTTGATCGTCTCGCCCGACGGCGCGCTGAACCTGGTGCCTTTTGCGGCGCTGGTGGACACCAACTGGGAGATCTTGCTGCGGCGCTACGCCATTCGATACGTCACCAATGCCCGGGATCTGCTCGTCGAAGATGCCATCGACAGCCGGGAAGCGCCATTGATCGTCGCGGCCCCCGCCTACTCCAACGAACCGGTGGTTGGGACGGACCCAACCACGGGACGGCGCTCCATGGACTTGACCATCCTGCACGTCAAAGCGCTTCCCGGCACCCGAAAAGAAGCCCGAACACTGCAGAAGCACTTGCACCTCCATCCGGAGCGTGTGCTCCTGGACAAGATGGCCACCGAAACCGCGCTCAAAGCAGTGCACGGTCCTCGGATCCTTCACATCGCCACCCACGGGTTCTTCCTGCCGGCCCAAGCGCAGACCCTCACCCTCAACGGATCCATGGGCGCCGGCGCGGCGACGGGGTTGGAGAATCCCTTACTGCGAACCGGCCTGGCCTTGGCCGGGTTCAATCTGCGCGACACAGCCCTAGGCACGGACGACGGTGTCATGACGGGTTTGGAGCTGGCGGGATTGGATCTCTACGGTACCGAGCTGGTGGTGCTCTCGGCCTGCGAGACGGGCCTGGGCGAGGTGGACGCAGGCGAAGGCGTGTATGGCCTGAAGCGCGCGCTCGTGCTGGCCGGCTCGCGCACCCAGGTGGTCAGTCTGTGGAAGGTGTCGGATGCGGAAACCCGTGCGCTGATGAGCGCCTACTACCAACGATTGGCCAAGGGGGAGGACCGGGTCGAAGCCATGCGACAAGTGCAATTGAGCTTGTATGGAGAGCAGCAAAAGCACCCGGTGCACTGGGCGGCCTTTGTGATCTCGGGGGCGACCGGGCCGATCTCCTTATCGTCTTACAACACCACAACCGCTCCCCTAAAACCCTAAGGTGAGGATGCCCACTTGGTAATGAAACCCAACAAGACAAAGGCGTTCGCGGGGCTGATTGCATGGTGCTGGCTGGCGGCCACCCCCGCCGCTCTGCTCGCCGAAGAGGCGCTTCCACCCCCAGCCCACGAAATCGTGTGTCAGGAGTTCCAGGGAAAAGATCTGAAGGCCTGTCGGAGCGCGTGTACCACGTGGCCCGTCTCCAGAGACTGTATGCTCGTGGTCCGTTTTGGCTTCCGTGGGATGGCCGCATTCAACGCGGCCAAGGCGGGTGACAACCCCGAATCCGCCGCGACAAAACTGGGAATGAAGGCCGCGGAAGCCCACCGTTTTCTGCTCTTTCTGGAGGCATTCGATCTGTACAAACATCAGTGGGTCGTTGACAAACCGCGCGATGCAAAAACGGAAGCCCTCCATCAGGAAGGACTCAAAAAGCTCACCGAGGCCCAAGGCCTGATTCAAAGCAAAGCCTTTGCCCAGGCCATCGCCGCGATCAATCAGAGCATAGCCACCCTCGAAAAGACCGTGGGGAACGACCATCCGATGGTGGCAGCGGCTTTCTCTCTTCGCGGATGGGCCCAAGAGCAAAAGGGCGATGGAAAGGCGGCTGTCGCCAGTTATCGACGAGCGGAAGCCATCTACCGCAAGGTCTGCGGTCCGTCCCACCCCCTCGTGGCCTCACAGCTCTTTCGTCTGGCGACGGTCCTCTATGCCATGGACAAGAAAAACGATGCGCGGAAAGCCTTCCAGCAAGATATCGACATCTACAACGAGGTGTATGGTCGGATCAATCTCGCTTCGGCTGCAGTATTGAATCAGTTGGCCCTCTGGTCATCGGCCGAGGGCGATCTCGCGACGTCACAAAAGCATTTGGGCACTCTTCTCGGAATTTACGAAAGAACGCATGGTCCGGAGCACTCGCAATTGGTGCAACCCCTTCTCCACTTGGCCCAGGTCCACCAGGCTCAACAACAATTGGACCGGGCGCTTGTGGTGACCACACGCGCGCTGGCAATCCAAGGAAAAACCGTTGGAGCAGACCACCCAAACATGGGCCACCTAGTCTTCACTCTGGCCAGCGTCTACCATGCGAAGGGCGACTATGCGCGCGCAGTCTCCCTATTCGAGCGAACATTGGCCATCGAGGAAAAAGCCCTAGGGAAAGACCGTGTCGAAGTTGCATTAACCCTCAACAGCCTGGCCCTAGCCTATGAAGCCATGGGCAATTTGGACCGGGCGCTTCCCATCTTTCAACGGGCACTGACCATCACCGAAACAACCTACGGTGACGACAACCACCATGTGGGGGCCATACTCAATAATATGGCTATCGTCTACAAAGCCAGAGGTGAGTACGCGAAGGCATTGCCCATGTACCAACGCGCGCTGTCGATTCAAGAAAAGTTCTATGGGAAAGACCATCTTCAGTTGACCTCGATACTCAATAACATCGCGCTTCTCTACCAAGACCAGGCCGACTATGATCGGGCGCTTCCGCTCTTACAACAATCCCTGGCCATACGAGAGAAGGCGTTGGGCAAGGACCATCCAGAGGTCGGAGGATCTCTCAACAATCTGGCGGAGCTCTACAAGCTCAAAGGAGACTTTCCGCCGGTGCTATCGATGTATCAACGGGCTCTGACGATTTTCAAAAAATCCCTAGGCAAAACCCATCCCAAGGTGGCCATCACACTCAACAACATGGGAGATTTGTACACACGTCAAGGCGCGTACGACCAAGCACTGATCCATCTCCAACGGTCTTTGGTTATCAGTGAAAAAAACCACGGCAAGGACCACCTGAGCAATGCAGGTGTGTTGAACAACTTGGCCCTCGTTCACAGCCTTCAAGGCAAGGTCGATCAAGCGATAAGGCTCTACAAACAAGCGCTGACCATCCGTGAGCAGGCCCAGGGCAAAGACCATCCGCTCATCGCGCAAGTTCTCAATAATTTGGGGTGGAACTACCACAACAAGGGCGATTTTGATCGGGCCTTGGCGCTCATTCAACGATCCGTACTCATCCGCAAGAAAGCCTTTGGCAAAGACCATCTACAGGTGGCGATTTCGCTCAATCTTCTGGCGGGAGTTTACAAGGCCAAAGGCGACTATCAACGGGCTCTTTCGGTGTATCAACGAACACTGGCCATCCGAGAGAAGGCGCTTGGAAAAGAACATCCTGATGTAGCGATCGCACTCAATAACATCGCAGGGACCTACCGAGAAGGGAGCGCTCCGGACCAGGCATTGCCGCTCTATCAACGGGCACTGACCATCTATGAAAAGACGCTGGGGAAAGACCATCCCCACCTGGCCTTAACCCTCAACAACATGGCGATCGTCTATGATGGGAAAGGGGACTTTGACCGAGCCGCCGCGCTCTATCGACAGACCCTTCGCATCCAAGAGAAGTCTTTGGGGAAAGACCATCCTGAGTTGGCCAGAACCCTCAACAATTTGGCGCACAACTACAAAGACAAGAAAGCCTACAAACGCTCATTGAAGATGTATCAACGATCCTTGGCGATCACGGAAAAGGCCTTGGGGCCGGAGCACCCCCAAAGGGCGCTGATGATAGACAACATTGCCACCTTGAAGTGGGCCATGGGAAAACCCCAAGAGGCGCTGGCCGATTTGCAGCTGGCCATGACGGTTGAACATGCCCACATGGAGCGCAACCTGGCGCGGGGCACTGCCAGAGAACACCTCCTCTTGGTCAAAAGCTTTGAAGGGTCTCTCGATCGGGTGATCACCTTGGTCTTATCGTTGGGCGCCGCCCATGAAGACGCTCGGGATTTCGGCGCCAAAATGGTCCTCTTGGCAAAAGCACGCGCCACCGGCGCGAGTCTGCGCATCAGCCGCAACACCCGCAGGCAGATGGCTTTGTTTCATGGGGTTCAGAAGATCCAATCCCAATTGTCTGCCATCAGTTACCGGAAGGATAGTGACCCCGAGAAAATCGACGCGCTGAAAACTCGCTTGGAGACTCTGCAACAGCGCATGGCCTCGGTGGGGCGGCAAAGCGAAGCGGATGTCAAGCCAAGCATCGCCGGCCTAAAACGTCTCATGAACGAAAAGACAGCGTTGGTAGAGTGGGTGGTGTACAAACCTTTTGATCCTGGGACGAAATATTCTGGGACACGGTATGGAAAACCGCACTTGGCGGCGGTGGTGATCCGTCCGGGACAAGTGCCCCAATGGTTTGGGCTTGGAGAATTGGATTCACTTCAGCCTGCCATGGAAAAGCTTCGCAGCGCCATCGCCAAACAGCGATGGGATTTCAAAGCCGCCTCTCAACCGCTGACCCGGCGGATCTTTTCTCCGCTGGAGCCGGCGCTCGAAGGCATCGACACGCTCATTTTGTCTCCGGACGGCCCGCTGCACACGGTGCCCTTTGCGGCGCTGGTGGATGATCAAGGCCGCTGGTTATCGGCCCGTTTTCAGCTGCGAGAGGTCACGACGGCCAGGGATGTCTTCCAATTGGCCGACAAGGCCTTTGAACCACGGGAGCCGCCCCTCGTTTTGGCCGACGCACATTTCGACCGAACGAATCCATCCGAGATCGCCCAAGACTCCGGCCAGCGCGGCGTATCTACGGCTGTCATGGCAGGCCTGCGCATGCGGCGACTCATGGGAACAAGAGCGGAGGCGGAAACAGTGGGGAAACTCTTTGCACTCCCCACCAACCGCATCAAATTGGGGGCCCAAGCCAGTGAACACGCGCTCCGATCCGTCAAAGGCCCCGCTTTCCTACACATCGCCACTCACGGGTTCTTCTTGGCCGGCAACCAAGACACCGACTCCGATCAAGCCCACGCGAGCGACGACGCCATGTTGCTCTCCGGACTGACGCTGGCCGGCTTCAACAGTCGGAACGAAGCGCCCCACCCCGACGACGATGGGCTGCTGACGGCCTTGGAGTTGGGTGGATTGGATCTCTACGGGACCGAGTTGGTGGTGCTCTCAGCCTGTGAAACGGGACTCGGTGAAGTGGAGACCGGAGAAGGTGTGTTCGGATTGAAACGAGCGCTCACGCTGGCGGGCTCACGCACACAGATCGTGAGTCTGTGGAAGGTGGACGACAAAGCGACACAGGCGCTAATGACCGCCTATTACGGGCGTCTACTCAAGGGCGAAGATCGGGTCGAAGCCTTGCGTCAAGTGCAACTCGACATGCTGCACGGCCGATTGGCCGAATCGGCGGATGTCGTGCCGGATGAGAGCGATGACGTACTCGTTGGCTGGCGGAATCCCTACTATTGGGCGGCCTTTGTGGTCTCGGGAGCGGCCGGGCCGATTTCATTCGCCCAATAAATCGTGGTGCTGAGCCACCGCGCTCAATTGGAACGGAACGAGGCAAAGCGTCGAACCCGCCCTTTTGAGTCGGTGAAGATCACGCCCTTGAAGATGCCCAGCTTCGGACAAGCGCCCAAGTAGGCCTCGTCGCCCAAATCCGATACCCCGCTGGGGCGGAATAGCGAGCAGCCACAGGCCCATGATTGCAGCTTCTTGGCTTCTCCGCTGGGAGATGGGTCCAGAAGTATGGTCATGTCCACCGCGTCCAAGCGCGGCTGCATGGCCCCCGCCAAACGAATGCGGACCAACCGCTCACCCGTACGCTTTCCAGGTCGAATACATGTGGTGACACCCATGCTCGATCCGGACCGGCGGGCGGCTTTCTTCTCGGGCAATGTGTGGGCGAGTTTCCATCCCGAAGGACACTTTCCAAACGAGGAGGGAAAAGCCGGAGGAGGAGACTGGCGGAACGCCGGCGGTCCCCCCCGGTTCTTGCACACCGGTCCCTTGGGCGGCAGCGTCGGTTCCACCAATTGATCCGGATAATGCACCAACGCGTCCACATACCCCATGAGCTCCCGGTTGGCGCCCATCTTGGATGCTGCTTGCCGAAGCGCGCCGGACCAACCCCGGGCGTTGTCCACATCGCTCGATTCCGGCAGGGGATTGGCGTCGAGGAAACGAATGAAGTGAATCAACGCACAGTTGCTGTTGAGCGCAGTCCGCACCGCCTTGGGCGCACGTTTTGGCATGGCCTTGCGCGCCTTGCGTTCCCAGCGACGCGCTTCCTTGGGATACCCCAGATAAAACGCCGCGCATGCCTGGGCTGAAGCCACAATGAATGGATCGGCCCCCAGATCGGTGGATTGGTCCAAGAGGCGGCGGGCGCGTCGCAAGAGCCTCCCAGCGCGTTCACTCTTCAGCTCGTCTGCGCTTCGCACCGGTCCCTTCTTGGCTTTCTCGACCAACCCCGTGTGACCCGGAAAGAGCGGCATGCATCGAAGACTACTCAGGTCCAGCGGTAGACCCCCCTCCACCAACCACGGCGCGTCGGGAGCGGCCTCCATGATCAACACCAAGGCGCGCAATACTTTCAGCTCCGCCAAGGGCACCTTGTGTTTGGCGACCAATTCATCGGCCCACGCCAGGAGCCGTTGGGCGGCTCCCAACTCGCCGCCAAAGGTCAAGGCGACCGCCGATTGATAGAGGTTCTCATAGCCATCAAAGCTCTTGAGCGCGTTGAGAAGGAATTTTCGGCGACGCTTCACCGCGGGCCCCCGCATGCCGGCCTCGATCGCCAAGAAGGTGTCCACCAGCTTGCCTTGTGCGACCTTCCAACTCGAAAATCCCGCCACAGCCGTGTAGAACGCCGCGCGCATGTCGGCCATGGCTTCGTCATCGTGTCCCTTTCCGGGACGCTGAGAAGCCGGGGCGATCATCCCAGCGCCCGTGAAGTCATTCACCCGATGGCCAAGCTCGTGACCCAACACAAAGGCTAGGAAATCCTTGGGGTACGCCTTCTCTTTGTACACCAGTTCCAACATCGCATAGGTCACGTAGACCGTGGGGGGCGCACCCTCACAGATCATGGCCAACGCCGGAAACTGGTAGCCTTCCACCGATTGGGCGCTGGGTGACAAAATCTGGATCGAGGTGCGCCGGCCCGTCAATCCATTGACCGGGCGCTGCACACGATTCCACACCTTCAGCGCGTCCTCAATGTAGGCATCGGAATAGGACGCCTTCTTCGCCCGCTCAAAGTCCCCGCAATCCGGAGCGCGGAGCGCCCACGCCGGTTCTGGCGCCAACGCGCTACCCAAGAGCACAAAAACCAGAAAAAACAATGGGCGAACAACGCAATTCATATGGACCTCTGGTGCGGGACCGTCTCTGCAGTTAAGGGTTGGAGGGCATGAAAATATTTCATGGGCTGTCTCCGGAGGAAGCGCGTCCACCACCGTCCAACGCCCGGACAACCAAGGCGCGCCACGCGGCGATCTCTTCCGGGCTGGGAGTAGGCGCCGCGGTCCGATCGTGCAGCGATTGGGCAGGCTCGGTTAAGTGAGGCTGCGTACGCGCCCATGCGACGATTTGTAAGGCATCGGGGGAGCGGAGTATCCGAGCAGCACTCGCTTCATCCAGATCGCGCAGCAACGTGTACGCGGTGCTACCGGCCTTGCACGCGGGTGTCACGCAAGTCGGTTCCAGCACGCCCCGTACAACCAGCATATCTTGGAGCCGTTTTTGGTCTTCGCCACGTTCGCTCTTGCGAAGATCACGCGCCAACCCACGGGCGTACCCCACCAAGAAGTCATGCGGCTTGGCCGACCCGGCCATGCCAAGCCCCTTCGATGTCAACTTTTCGATAACATCGTCCGTGGCCTGCGCCGCTTGTTCTGGAACAAGCACCTCCGCGACAGGAGCCCAATCGGCGCCCTCGGGGGTGGATGGAGGAGATGGCCAAAGTACGATGACAAGGCTCGCGGCCACGGCTGCAGCCAATGGCATCCATCCCCATGCGAGCCATGAACGACGTGGCGGCGCGATCGAGCCGGCAGGGGCGTCTTGTGATGCCAGGCGTTGCATCGCCTCGTCGAGGACTTCATCCAAGCGGTGCACGAGCTCGTCGGCCCGCGCGGAGGCCGTCTCCGGACTCAGACCGAGACTGTGCACCAGAGTGGGCAAGTCGTCCGCCAAGGCATAGGCGCTTGCACGGCAATCCTCACACGCCACCAGTTGACCAACAATGTCCTCCCAGACGGGATGGTCCGGATCCGCAAGCGCAAATTGCAGGAGGCGATCGTCGTGTTGATCCGCATGAATAGTCATGCTGGTTCCTCCATCGGCTCGTCGAGCCGCCCTCTCACACACACCTTAAGCCGTCCAATGAGTTTTCGGCGGATGTGACAGGCATTGCTGGTGCTTCCGTCCGGCCAGCCGTTTTCCGACTGGGCGGCAGCGGCGCTCCCCAACTCAAACGACAAGGTCAGAAAACGCTGTGCGTGCTCGGTGAGTTCGGACAAACACCCGTGGAAGGCGCGGGCACGCTGACCTTTCATGGCCATTTGCTCGGGTCCGGGCCCGGCAGATACCGGCTCAGGCGCGTCGTCGGATTGCGTGTTTGCGGCCCACATTACCTCTCGCCGACGCTGAAACTCGTCCAGCACCAGACGGTGCAAGGTTCGGTAGGCCAATGAATACAATTGGCCGATCGGCCGGTCTCGGAGGCTGTCTTCTCCGTATGCTCGAATCAACTTATGGATCGTCCCTTGAGCCAAATCTTCAGGTTCCGGAAATCCGGCTCCTCGATAGACGCGGCCCGTCATGGAGTACGCTCGTTTCACCAAGCTGCCTCTCAGTGCTTCCACCACCGACGACCAGGATTTCAAACCCATTGGCCGGGGATGGTAGCACAGTTAATTTTCCAATACCGGGGCCGCCGCCGATCGCTATATGAGGAAGGACGACTGGATCCGACGGAATTGATCCAAGGGCTGCAAGTTTTCCGATCCACGGGGTGAGCGGTGGCGCTTGACACTGGGGCGCCCCTTGCCCCCTCACAGCCTGCGTGCAAAACTCTTCGTCATGCAATTCGATGATATGAACAGGGCTCTGAAACGAGGCGACAGCCGGTGAGCCAAGACTCAAACGACCGCACCGGTCAGGTCATCCTGGGCCGATACACGATTGAAGGCGAGCTCGGAAGCGGCGGCTTCGCAGAGGTCTACCGGGCCATCCAACATTCCATGAGTGATCGCCCGGTCGCCATCAAGATGATACGCGCAGAGGTAGCCGATAACGAGGAGTACAAACAGCGTTTCCTGAAAGAGGTCGAAGCCGTTAGTCGGATCAATCATCCCCACATCGTCACCGTCCATGAAGCGGGATCGACCGATGATGGGGAGTTGTTTTTGGTCATGGAGCTGCTGGAGGGGCGCACCCTGGAAGAGGCGATGGAACACGAGGCGCCACTCGCTCCGGAGCGTACGATCCACCTGATGGCCCAGGTGTGCGAAGCGCTGGACGCCGCCCACAAAGCGGGCGTAATTCATCGCGACCTGAAACCGGCGAACATCTTCTTGCTGCCCGGCACAAACACCAACGAAGAGTTCGTGAAGGTCCTGGACTTTGGGATCGCCAAAACCAGTGAATCCCCGGACCTGAAACTGACCGGCACCGACATGGTGATCGGGACACCTCAATACATGAGCCCCGAACAGATTCGAAACAAACCCATCTCCCCATCCTGCGACATCTACACGTTGGGGATCATCCTCTATGAGCTCCTCACGGGCGACATGCCCTTTCACGCGGACACCGTTGCTGAATTGATGGTGGCCCACCTCAGAGAGCCGCCGCCGCCGCTGATCAGCGCCACATCTTCCATTCCAATCCCTGAACGGCTCTGCCAAGTCGTGTTGACGGCCATGGCCAAGAATCCCGCGCAGCGGCCCGGGAGCGCGTCCACACTCCGTGGCCTCTTACGCGACGCCGTGATGCCCTCCGAGGACGAGGGCACCGCGATTCACGCGCCATCCGTCAGCACCTCTGCGGCGGCTGACGCAATGGACATCACCGGTGTCACCCCCAGTCAATCGGTCGAAGAGCCGTCTGCGCGACCGACGAGCGGGACCGGCCGATGGGCTGCCGCCATGGGTGCACTCCTCCTGGCCGTTGGGGTCGTGTTTTGGATGAACCCGTGGGGGAAGACGGACTCCGTCAGTCCGCCGGACGCAACACCCACTACGCAGACGCCCTCCGCATGTGAGCAGCCCTTTTTCGATACGGCTTCGGACACAAAGCGGGTCCGGGAGACCCTGGGAAAAGCGTTGCAGCGACCGCCCCTGAATACGCAGACGGATCACGCTCAAAAGTGGAAACAGATCGGTCACCAATTGAGAGCGGGTGCGGCGCTTTGGCAGCAATCCGCCGCCGACATCTGTCAACCAAATCGCAGTGATCAAAGCACCGACGCCTGGGGAGAGCGTCGCAGTCGAGCCGGTTGGGCCCTTGAAGAGATCCGCCGGCTCCTCTCGCCACCCATTCCTCCCGAGCGTCTGCATGGATTGGCCACCGCCATCGAAGACCGTCTCTTTGTGCTGCTGGAGAGTGGGGATCCTACCCAGCCGCTCTTTGCGGTTGCCAAGCCAAAAGAAACGTCCGGTGGTTTTGAATTTGCGGGTGGTACTCCCACCGGTCCTGTTCACGTCACAGCCAACCTGCAACGCCAGCGCCAGACAACCGTGGGTGCGTTTGAGTCCGTCGTGAACGCCATCACCGATCCCGTCCAAAGCAAGGATCGAATTCGCATCCAACTCAAAGGAAAGCAAAGTGGCCATGTGTACGTGATCACATTTTTCAACAACGGCTCAGCCGAAACCATCGAAAAACGTCCAGAGACCGAGGACTGGACCCTAACAATCCCCGAAGACCAATCGTGGTTGCCCCTGCGCGAGACTCCGCGGGGAGACATCACCCGGATCATGGTGGCGGGGAGCACCACCCCCTTGGACTGGCTGCAAAACCGGTCCACACAAGCCGAGACGCGGGCTGTACGCGCGCGGCTGACCCTCAACAACCGAGAACTAGGGACGAAGCCATCCCGTCCCCGGATAGACATCATCGACTACCCCTTCGTCATGGCCCCCTGAGCAAAGGAGCGGGGGCGAGGGTGGCTCACCTCGCTGTGGTATACACACCTCAATCTTGAGCGGTTTTCTGTCCCCACTTGCTGGGGGATGAACACCCCGCTACGAAAAAAGATCGCTTCAGTATTTCGATGGCAACGGTGCAATGCAGTGAAATTAAAGGGGTATGCGCCGAAATAGCTCCGATTCCTCCTTTCGGCACGGACCTTGCTCGAAAGGAGTGTGTTATCGTCGGCTCCGCGGGTGAGCAGACGCGATGCGAGGTAAACAATGTTCCCATCGTGCCCGCAACGGATCGGAGATCCCATGGCATTTAAGAAGCCCACTGTTCAGAAACATTCCAGCTGCGAATCCAAGGCCACACCCATATCCTCTCCTTCGCACGTCCAAGCCTCTCTTGACGAAGCCGCCACCGAATCGGGTTACGAGGCCCAAGCGGCCGCATTGCGTCCCGGCGGTGCCATCCAACGCAAGAACAGCCCCAACGTGCAGCTTCATGGTGCCGGCGCGCCCTCGGGCGATGTCCACCAGCTGGCAGCCCAGGGAACCCAGGGTTCCGGAAGCACGTTGCCGCATGCCGAGATCATTCAACAGGCCTTTGGGCGACACGACATCTCCAACGTGCAAGCCCACGTGGGCGGACATGCAGCAGAAGCATCCACGGCCATGGGCGCCGAAGCCTACGCCAGCGGCAGTCAAGTGGCGTTCAAGTCGTCTCCCAGCTTGCACCTGGCCGCGCACGAGGCCGCTCATACGGTCCAACAACGTGCGGGCGTCAGCCTCTCCGGTGGGGTCGGACAAGTGGGCGATGCCTACGAAAACCACGCGGACACCGTCGCCGATGCGGTCGTACGTGGCGAAAGCGCCGAATCTCTCTTGGACTCCATGGCAGGTGGCTCAAGCGGCCACTCGGACGTACAACAAAAAAACGTTCAGTGCTTCACCAAGTTGTCCAATACAGAACAGCGAACACAGGGCTGGAAGGCGGGCAAAGGACTCCGTCTGTCCGACGACGGAAAAATGGCCGTAGGGCAAGACAGCAAATACGGTTCCCACCAACTGTGGACCGAATCGTCGATGATTCCCGCCGCTTCCGCGACCCTGAAAGCGGCTGAAAGTGTCATTCGCTTGGAGCCGGATGGCCACACCATTCGCGGGCCCGCCCCCGATGGATCGGGGACCAAATCGTTGACCAAAGTCGCTCCGAAGAACGTGGCGACGGGCACTGAGGGCGACGCCATGACCATTTGGGCCGACTGCGGTCGCGCCGGAGGGGACGTGATGGGCGCCGGAAAAGGAACAGGCGGTGGTGACCGCACAGCCGAATACAACGACAAGAAGGGAGCACAACAGCACACGCAGACCCGCGGTGGCCCCAATCGCATGAAATGGGAAATCATGAACGAACACTTCGACCATCTCTTTACGCCCGCGGATAAGAGTCAGTTGAACCGAATGAACACGATCTATTCGCAAGCCGTTCAGGATGTGATCGCCGCCATGAGCGCCCGGACAGCCGCGGAAGCGGCGGGAGACGCCAAGGGCGTTGAGAATGCAAAGAAGACCGAAGAAACCGGCCGTCAACGCATGGGCGCCGCCGAGTATTATATGGAGCAAGTGTACATGAAGTATTACGACGCCATGTCGGCCAAAGAAAAGGACGATTTCGACAAGAAGGTCGAGATCAACCGCTACGCACAGCCCGAAGTGGGCCAAGCCTACACCATTTCAACCGGTGGCAAAGCCAAGGCGGGTCAAGAGGACAGCACCTGGAATTATCACTGGGGCGGTGTGGTCATGCGCAGCGGGGGCGACTCGGTGGTTCTGGAAAACTACGCTGTGGGCATCCCCGATGCCAAGAACTCGGATTGGGAATACCAGATGTACGGTCCTCCCTCCAAGAAGGGGCAGACCTTCCATGAACAACATCGAGACGATCATGCCCAACACGGCGAATCGCCTACGACCTTGGTCGCGGAAGAGAGAAAGACCCCGTGAACCGACACGTGCATTGGATGACCATCGCGCTGGCGTTGGTGATGGGACTGGCCGGTGGATGCCGATCCACGCAAACCCACAAAGGGACA
>CAUZBV010000016.1:0-17831 GCA_963578115.1 Myxococcales bacterium | reverse complement strand
TTCGTTTGGATCCCGAATATGGGCCGTCCTATGTGGGATTGGGAATTGGCTACTCCCGTCTGGGCGACGACGAGAAAGCCAACTTCTATTTGCAGAAAGCGTTTGAACAGGATTCATACAATCGTCGAGCGTACAACATGACGGCCCTCTTTTACGATGGTCCCGCCAAGCGGATGAATTGGCACGACATGGTGCCATTTCGGGTGCGTTTGGAGCAGAAAGAAGAGGCCGTTTTGGGTCCCTTGCTCAAGCCATTCTTGCGAGAGGCCTATGCGCATCACAGCAAGGTGTATGGGTTTCGTCCACAGAAACCGTTGCACATCGAATTGTTTTCGGAGCCAAACACATTTTCCATACGAACCACAGGGTATCCGCGGCTAGGGGCTCACGGCGTCTGTTTTGGACATGTGGTCACTGCGCAGAGTCCCAGCGCCGGCAACTTTAATTGGGGCATGGTGATGTGGCACGAGTTGGCACATATTTGGCACATCCAGATGTCCAAGTCCCGGGTGCCGCGGTGGTTTACAGAAGGTCTCGCGGAGCATGAGACCACCCTCGCTCGACCCGCTTGGCGACGTGAGTTGGATCGTGAACTGTGGGAGGCGTTGCAGGATGGGCGGCTCAAAGGGATCGCATCCTTCAACACGATGTTTACCCAGGCCAAGAGTTTTCAAGAGATCGTCTTGGCCTACTATTACGCGTCCAAGGTGGTTGCGTTCATCGATGACCGTTGGGGGTTCGAGGTGTTTCCAAAGATGTTGCGGGCTTGGGGCGACGGCTCTCCCACAGGGAAGGTCTTTAAGGACACACTGGGCCAGACTCTCGAAGCATTTGATACAGCGGTGATCCAGCATCTTAGAACCAAGATACTTCATCGATTTACCGGTGAATTTGGTCCGTGGGTCAAGGGCGTGCCGCCCGACCTGCACGAGACCTATCGTCGTGGTCTGGTCGCGTTGGATACGGGAAAACATAAGGAGGCGGCGGCGGCATTGGATGAGGTATTGGCCGCGGGCGCGGACGGATCGCGATTGCGCTCTCTTCGGGCCGTGGCTGCGGTCGGCGTGAACGACTTCGAGGCCGCTCGAACGCATCTGGAACGAGCTGTGTCCATTGACCCAGCCAACAGCAAAGCGTATCGATTGCTCGCGCAGGTGCTCGGCGAATTGGAAGACAAGGAGGCCCTGTACGGAGTCTTGCAGCGCATTGCCACGTTGGAAGAGCACGATGTGGACGCGGCGCTGGCCGTGGTGATGGTGGCCGAAGAGCGTTCCGATGCGGCGGTCCAGGATCGGTACTCCAGACAAGCGCTGGAAATTGCGCCATTTCAACCCCGTGTCCAGCTGCATCGAGTTCGTGCGCTCTTGGACAAGGGTCATCCAACCGATGCACAGGCTCTCTTGGATCGAGTCGCTTCCATGGCCAATCAATCGGCACAGCAAGTCGGTGTGTTACGCGCTCGTATTTGGATCGCATTGGGCCGGTCAGATGAGGCCCGCACACTTCTTGAGTCACTGAAAAAGACGCCAGCGATCGAAGCTCTTTTGAAGGGTCTTTAGCCGTCGGAACACCGTCCAGAGGGTGGATTAGCGTTCTTCATCATTTCTCCATTGCTTGACGTCCCGTGCCCGGTTAATATCCGGACCCCATTGGAGGCGAATACGTACCCATGTCGAACGATTCCCCAATAGACCGGCTCATCTCACTGGCGTTGGAAGAAGATTTGTCCAAAGGAGACATTACAACCCAAACGACTGTGGACTCCGGTGTCCGGGGCGAGGGTGTTGTGCTGGCCAAGCAAGATCTGGTGGTTGCGGGTCTGGATGTGGCCGAGCGCGTGTGCGCCCATTTGGACGCTGATATTGTGATTCAGTGGCGAGAAGAAAACGGTGCCCTCGTATCGAGTGGCAGCGTTCTCGGCAGTGTACGAGGGCCCCTCCATTCGTTGTTGGCGGCGGAACGGACCCTGTTGAACTTTCTGCAGCGATTGAGTGGCACAGCCACGTTGACCCGACGCTTTGTCGATGCCGTTGCAGGATTGGCCACATCCATCGTCGACACGCGGAAAACCACCCCAGGCTGGCGTGCCCTTGAAAAGGCTGCGGTTGTCGCAGGTGGTGGGTCAAACCACCGGGTTTGTCTGGGCACCGGGGTGCTGATCAAAGACAACCATGTGGATGCGGGCGGTGGCGTGGAAGACGTGGTGACCAAAGCGCGTGCGTTGGCACCCGAGGGAATGGCGATTCAAGTCGAGGTACGTACGCTGGCAGAGTTGCAGAGCGCCATTGAGGCGAAAGCCGACATGGTCTTGCTCGACAACATGTCCATTGAGATGTTGCGAGAAGCGGTTCAGCAAGCGCGGTCGGTGGGCCTCATCACAGAGGCGTCTGGTGGTGTGACGCTCGAGACGGTTCGCGCCATCGCTGAGACCGGTGTGGATCGCATTAGTGTGGGAGCACTCACCCATTCAGCGCCATCGGTCGACATCAGCATGAAGGTGCATGTCCGTTGAGCTGGTCCGAGACCGTGGTCGCCCTCCAGGAGTTGCCTTGCACTGCGGATGTTGTTGCATTTGACGAGGTGGATTCGACCAACTCGGAGGCCATGAGTCTTGGATTACAGGGCGCACCGTCGGGCACCATCGTCGTTGCCAATCGACAGCGTCGTGGCCGGGGCCGTTTGGGGCGAACGTGGTATTCGATGGATGGAGATCACATCTCTATGAGTGTGTTGTGGCGTCTTCCGTGGCAGGCCCTTCAGGCACCTCAAGTGACGCTGGATGCGGCCGTATCGGTTGCTCGGTGCATTGAAGAGTGGCGGCCATTGCGGCCGACGCTCAAGTGGCCCAATGATGTACTGATCGCTGGACGGAAGTGCGCTGGTCTTTTGGGAGAAATGCGAGCCAACCGAACCGCCTTGGATTTTGTCGTGATCGGCATCGGTCTCAACGTGGACCCCGTGCCGGACAACGCGCCCGAAGGGCTCGCCAGCATCGCAACGTCCATGAGTGACGGGTTGGGACATCGCGTCGACCGGAAGGACGTCTATGTGTCGTTGGTTCAGAACCTGGCCTTGGGCTACGATCGTCTCATCGACCGTGATACCTTTGATCGGGATGGGTGGCATCGCTATGCAGCCACGTTGGGGCATCGGGTGACCGTGATGAGTCCAGGAACGAAGCCCTTCCACGGTACTGCCACGACGCTGACCGAGATGGGTTCTCTGCTGGTTCGATTGGACAATGGCGAGCAGCGCGAAGTAATCGCGGGTGACGTGCTCGTTCAGACAGGAGGCGACGATGTTATTGGTCGTTGACGTCGGAAACACCAACATCGTGTTGGGCATTTATCATGAGCGAGAGTTGATTCAGCATTGGCGTCTTGAAACACGCAAGAGCAAGACGGCGGACGAATATGGCATGCTCATTCGTCAGCTATGTGAGTTGCGCGGTGTCGATCCGGACGCCATCACCGATGTGATCCTCAGTTGCGTGGTGCCGCCCTTGGTAAAGCCGATGGTGACCATGGGCGAACAAGCGCTGGGTTGCCGGAACGTGGTCGTCGTTGGGGATGGCACGCGCACAGGGATGCCCATTCGGTCAGATAATCCACGTGAAGTGGGCGCCGACCGAATTGTGAACTCGGTGGCTGCACACGAACACCAAAAGGGAGGGTCAGGGGTTATCGTCTGTGATTTTGGAACCGCGACCACCTTTGATGTCATCTCACCGGAGGGGGAATATCTCGGTGGCGCCATCGCTCCCGGTGTGGGCATCTCGCTCGATGCGCTCTTTCACCAAGCGTCCAAGCTACCCCGCATTGAACTGGTGCGGCCCAAAAAAGTCGTGGGCCGAAATACAGTCACGAGCATGCAATCCGGGATCTATTTTGGTTACATTGGCTTGGTGGATGGGATTGTGTCCCGAATGGCGCACGAACTGGACTTCAACCCCTATGTGATCGCCACTGGCGGCATCGCGGAATTGATTGGCGAAGACAGTCGCACCATCGATGAGGTCCGTCCATTCTTGACCTTGGAAGGCCTGCGAATCCTCTTCGAGCGAAATGTTCGAGCGGATTAGATTTGTCGGCAGCTATTGGATCTTCTTTATCTTCTTCATGGTGACGCAGTTTCTCCCTTTGTGCTTGGATTTGTAGAGGGCTTCATCGGCGGTATCGAGCATCGTCCGGCTCACTGCCAAGATCTCTTCACGGCTACTGACACGTCCCGTCCAGGTACAGACGCCAAAGGATGCGGTGATCTTTACGGTCTCGGTGGGCGTATTCATCGCCAAGTCTTCAATGGCCTTGCGAACCCGCTCCGCAGAGTCTCGGGCCGCTTTTTCGCCCGTGTCGGGAAGCAAAATGGCCATCTCTTCGCCACCGATTCGCGCTTTTATGTCGCTGGAGCGTAGTTCTTGGATGATCGTTCCAGCGACAGTTTCCAGCACGCGGTCACCGAATGGGTGGCCATACGTGTCGTTGACCATCTTAAACAGATCCAGATCCATGATGATTAGCGATAGGGGCTGGGCGTTTCGAGAATGACGTGCAATTTCCGTTGGAAACACATCATGGAAACGGCGGTGATTGACCAAACCGGTCAAGGGATCGTAGTAGGCCAGCCGTTTGAGCTGGTCGTTGGCCTGTTGCAGCTCGACAGACAAACGTTCCTGTTCTGCGAGGGATCGTTCGAGTTGCCACGTGAGTTCCTGAAAGCTGAGGTTTTCTTCCACCAGTGTGCGGTTGGCTTGTCGCAGGACTTCGTTCAGTCCCATCTGCTCTTTGACCCGCAGTCCCAATGAAGCGGCCGCCTCTTCGACGCCCTTGGGTACGCGGTCCAAGATGTCGTCGATGGTGTCCATGGAGAGCCCAAAGGAGTCGTGAATCAATATTCGGGTGTGTTCCAGCGCTCGCTTTTTATCAGAGGCCGAGTACACGGAGGCAATCCAGTCTGTGCAACGCGCCAGTAGGCTAGGCACTATATGCTCTGCTGGGACAGATTGCCGGGTCGCCGAGTGATGGCATGCGATGGGAATCGCCAAGCTTGTTGGCAGCGCCCACGTTTTTGCGAGCATCAATCCGATCGAATCGTGGGTGACACCGAAGAGCTCGTGTTCCTTTTCACGTCGCTTTTCCGGCAGCACGGACATGAGATTCTCAAAGTGTGTCGCTTTCTCAGGCATTGCGTAGAACATGGCAAGCACACCAAAGTCTTGTAGGAGTCCAATGGTAAAGGCCTCTTCGGCGTCGTAACCAATCGTTTGCCCCAAGAAGCGAGCACCCACCGCGTGCCTTAACGCATCCTCCCAAAATCCGACCAGATCGAATCCTGGTATCGATTCGGGCCGAACCGCATCACGAACGGCCAAACAGAGAGCCAAGTTACGCAATGCCCGGTTGCCGAGAATGGTGACCGCATGCACCGCCGTATGTATTTTCCGTGACATCCCGAAGAAAGCCGAATTTACAGTTCGTAGAATTTCAGCGGTCATGACCGGATCACTGGCCACCAGCTTAGCGAGTTTGTGCGCGTCGACATTTTTTTGTGAACACGCCTGAATGATACGAGCAGCCGCTTCGGGTGGTGTAGGGAGATCACCGGGTTGAATCAGTACAATCGGATTCGTTAACGATTCGTCAGAACTCACAAGACCTCGACATGATAATCGGGTTGATACGTAGCCCAATCATGGCTCTTATCCTTACATGTGCAGCGTATCACCATGGTCTTTGAACGGGTAGTCCCCAAGAGGCTATTTGTCGGATCTTCTCAACAAATCAGGTCCTTCTTCGGCCGAAAAAATGAGTCGTCGAACTGTGCGGTTTACCTTTCTTCCCCAAGTAGGCTCCCTTGCAAGCGTTTGCACCATATGATACGTAGCACGCCGCTTTTCATTATAAATTGTCTGACGGAGATCCCATGAAACGGTACGAAACTACGGCGATCAGAAATGTTTCTCTTGTTGGCCATGGCGGATGTGGCAAATCCAGCCTTGGCGAAGCGATGTTGTTCACGTCGGGAGCAATCACCCGACTGGGCAAGGTGGAGAACGGCACAAACACGTTCGACTTTGAGCCAGAAGAGATCCGTCGGACGACCAGTCACAGTTCTGCGGTTGCATCCACTGAGTGGAAAGATCACAAGATCAACATCGTGGATACCCCAGGCGATACCGTATTTCACGCCGACACCCGTTTGGCCATGGCAGCAACCGATCTGACCCTTCTTTTGATCAACGCGGTGGATCACATCGAAGTGGGCTCCACCCACTGTTGGGCCTCGGCCGAGGAGTTGAATCGGCCCCGTTTTATCTATTTGTCGAAGATGGACAAGGAACGAGCCAACTTTGACGCAGCACTGACAGTCCTTCGGAATCAATGGGGACCGAATATTGCTCCGCTGCAAATCCCCATCGGATTGGGTACCAACTTCAAAGGCGTGGTCGATATTCTCAACATGAAGGCCTACACCTACAACCTGGATGGGAATGGGAAAGCGAGTGTTGGGGATGTGCCCGCAGACATGGTCGATGAGGCAACCAATGCCCGAGAGCAGCTGATCGAGGCCGTTGCCAGTACGGATGACGATTTGCTGGAAAAATACTTTGATGCTGGCGAGTTGAGTGAGCAGGACGTCATAGCAGGTCTCAAGTCAGCCGTTGCTGCGGGAAACCTTGTTCCTGTCCTGTGTGGCACGGCCACCGCGAATGCAGGGACCGACGTGTTGATGGACGCCCTGATCCACGTGGGGCCGTCTCCGGCTGATGTGACCCTTCCCAAGGCGCTTGACGCCAGCGGGAACGAGGTGTCAATCGCATCCGATGACAAAGCTCCCTTTGCTGGTTTTGTGTTCAAGGCCGTCTATTTGGAGATGGGCAAAGTGAGTTTTATTCGCTCGTTTCAGGGAGAGGGGGCGCCGGACCAGAGCTTCTTCAACATCACCCGGGACTCCAAAGAACGTTGGGGACAGATTCTTTGCCCAGTGGGCAAGAAGATCGACGGTCATCCGGGTATGGCCTGTGGCGATATTTTCGCCGTGGCGAAGCTGAAGGACGTACGAAGTGGAGACGCGATTTGTGCGGAAAAGACGCACATTGCCGTGGTGCTACCTGCGGTTCCAGATCCCTGTATTTCCTATGCGGTTCATGCCAAGAAAAAGGGGGAAGAGGACAAGTTGGCCAATGCCTTATCTCGCGTTTTAGAATGCGATCCATCCTTGCGCACAACGCGCGATCCAGACACCAAGGAACACTTGCTCTCAGGCATGGGTCAGACGCACATCGAGGTGGCGGTCGAGAAAATGAAGCGCTTCGGTGGTGACGTCGACTTGACGCTGCCTCGGGTTGCTTATCGCGAGTGTATTCGCGGCAAATGTACCCGCGTGGAAGGGAAGCACAAGAAACAGTCTGGGGGTCGAGGGCAGTTCGGTGTGTGCTATATCGACATGGAGCCCGCCCCTCGCGGCGAAGGCTTTGTGTTCGAGAACGCTGTTTTCGGTGGCTCGATACCCACTCAATTCATTTCGTCGGTTGAGAAGGGGCTGATGAGCGCGATGAAATCCGGTGTGCTTGCTGGATTTCCGGTGGTCGATGTAAAGGTGCGGCTCGTGGACGGCAAGTACCATCCCGTGGATTCGGATGGGCGTTCGTTTGAGATGGCCGGTCGGCTGGGATTCCGCGCTGCATTCAAGGAGTGCAAGCCATCGTTGATGGAGCCGATCATGGATGTCGAGATCACCATTCCTGATGAGTGCATGGGCGACGTCATGGGGGACATCAACTCTCGGCGTGGTCGTGTTCAAGGCATGGATTCCAAGGCCGGATTGCAGATCATTAATGCCCAAGCTCCTCAAGCGGAGATGCTGACATATGCTCCGGATCTCCGATCGCTAACGGCGGGTCGGGGTTCGTTCGCCATGAAACTCTCGCATTACGAAGAAGTCCCCGGAAACCTGGTGGACAAGATCATCGCTTCCCACAAGGAAGAGGAGAACGAAGAATAGCCCGGCGTGCACCCGCCATTGGGATATCGCTGAATTCTGATGGACGTGCTACGCTACACTCTATCAAGATGATTCGGCTCCGACGATCGTAGAAAATGTCTATGAGAACGGTCGGTTTTCCGCAAACGGATGGGTCCGAGGGCGTTCATGGCGATACCCCTTCAGTCATTACCACAGACACTGCAAAAGCGGGTTGGGCCCGATGCACCTGATGCCATGCGGACCATGGTCTCCAAGGCGCTCATGCCCATGGGCCCTGAAGAACTCTTCCTCGCACTCGGCTACCTAGCGACCAACGAAAAGGGTGAGTTGGCCACTGACGCGCGTCGGAGTCTTCAGACAATCCCTAGCTCAGTGCTTCAAGGTGTGCTCCGAAAGTCCAGAGACGTGGATGTTCTGGACTTTGCGGTTCATGAATATAACCACGACGAGATGATCGTTGAATTGCTCATCCTGAACCCGCATGTTCCTGACGTCGCCATTGAGTGGCTTGCGCGTCGGGTCAGCGGTCGGTTGTTGACAATCATTGCGACAAACCAGGAGCGAATTGTTCGCCACGCCCAATTGGTGGAGGCGATTTATTACAACCCCGAAGCGCCGATGATCGTTGTGCAGCGGGTGTTTGAGACGGCGGTTCGTAGCGGTTTAAGTCTTCATCATTTGCCCGGATTTCGTGAAATATACATCTCCATTTTTGACAAAGAGCCCACTACCGACGACCCGCTGCAGGACGATCTAGAAGAACTTCCCATTGAGCTAGAACTCCCCCCTTCGGCTGACGCCGAGCCAGAGCCGGCCGCCGCGCCACTTCCCGACATTGATTTTGGCGAAGAGGGCATTGAGGACGATGACTATCTAAGAGTGCTGCGAGAGGCAGCGCTTGAAGAAGATGAAGGGATGGCGGCCAGCGAATCATCCGACACGGGTACCGCGCTCAGCGAGAGCTTGTACCAGCGTGTTCGAAAGATGACCATCGCCCAGAAAGTTCGTTTGGCATTGGTGGGTGGCGCGATGGCCCGCGCACTGCTGATTCGTGATCCCAAGATCGTGGTGGCCATGGCGGTCCTCAAGAGTCCGAAGCTCACGGTCAAAGAGATCGCTTCGTTCGCCAAGATCAAGTCCACGACGGACCAGGTCATTCAAGCGATCTGTCGAAATCGGGAGTGGACACGAAATTATCGCATTCAATTCTCTTTGCTCTGCAACCCCAAGACGCCGGTGATGTTCACAAACCGGTGGATTCGTAACGTGACCGACAATGATTTGAAGAAAATTTCTCGAAGTCATGAGGTGCCGGGCCATGTGATTCGGTTGGCGAAAAACATCATCAACCAAAAAGAGAAAGCGAAAGACAGGAAACGGTAGGGATATCGTGGTGTTCTCTTGCTAGAACTCGACGGCTAAATCGGACGCATCATCCCCATCCTTTTCTTCATCCATCGCCGAAGCATTGGGATTTCGTAGTTCCGCCACCACACGGCAGGCGGCCTGAAGCGCCTCATCGACTGCCTGGATGGATTCCTCAAAATTGATGCCACTCGACGTTTTCTCCTTGAGTTGGTTTTGCAACGCTTCCATGGCCGCTTGTTGTTCTTGCAGTTGTTTTTCGTATTGGGCGATTTCCCCTTCAAACCCCTCGCGTAGGCTGTCATCTTCTGCGGCGCGGGCCTGGAGCGTTTCCACCTCCCCCTCAAGAGCGGCCACTCGGTCTTGGAAACTGCTTCGTTCGCCTTCGAGCACAGCGCACTGTTGGAGCAATTCGGTGACCTGTTTGTTCATCTCTTCGGTGTCTTTGTCGTCCACGCGGCTCTGAGGTATTGAGCCTCGGTCATGCTCTTCCAGCAGTTTGGCATACGCCTCCCGAAGTTCTTGAAGCTCGTGGGCCAGCACCTTCATCGATTGTTGTTCCCGCGCGTTCTGTTGCGCATCGCCGGTTACCTCGCTGGCGTCCGTCTCTGCAGGGGTGGCGATGGGCTCGGCGGGTTCTTGGGGGCCTTCGTTCCCGTCCTTCTGCTTTGTCTCGGCCGTTTTAAACAGACCCGCCAGCAGCTCTTCCAGCGTGTTTGCGTCCAAGGGTTTGTGCAGGTAGAGATCGGCATGCGTGGGCAGCCGTTTGTGTTCTTGGAATTGCTCTTCGCTGGCGTTCGCCGAAACCAGCACAAGCGGGATGTTTGAGAGATCTTGATGACGTCGGATTCGGCGGCAATACGTGAATCCCGCGTGAATATCGGCATTGAGTACGATGGCGGAGGGCTTGTAGCCCGGGGCCATCGACAGCCCTTTGTCCCCCCGCTCTACTTCTTCAACGGTATACAACTTACCGTTCCCGAGCTGTCGAATGGTTGCTCCGGTGTCCGGATCCGTATCGATTACCAATACACGATGCAGGGCGCACCTACACTTTCGAAAATTAAGTTCGTTTCAAGATTGCACTGGATCATAGCAGATTTGAACGAAAGGGGGGAATGCCTACAGTCGCTCCTTAATTCGAGTTCCCAATTGGACGAGCATTGTTGGGTTCTTACACGCATTGCGGTGACAGGTTAGGCTGATGACCGTTCGCTTCCCAGGGATCAGGTAAGCCAGGTAAATAAAGTCGTTCCAGTGAGCGAGAAACGTCTTGTTTGTGATGGCGCTCGACTCTTGCGCGTTGGGGTAGCTTCGAACCATGTCATTGTATCGACGTTGTGCCTCAATTGGGGAGCGTGGGCGCCAGATTTGAACACCAGCGATGTAGGTCTTTCCGTCGGGCGAGCCCCAGTAGATCCCGTCGTAATCATCGGTCTCCGGCAGTCCGCTCAAACTGTGCACATCCAGTGATTTCCGAACGGTCAGGATCTCTCGAAGATCCGACAATCGAAGCAAGAGTTCGGCGTTTGGGCGTGCTGTAGCCGGCCCCCGTTTTGCCGATGACGGGACTCTCCTGCTGGTTCGTTCTGTGTTTCCACGGGTTGCCCGATCGGGGGCCTCCGACGCACCGATTCGGGGCCGAATCGTGGGTCTTGTCGATAATGCCGTGCTCGTGGGCTTTGTAGGCATGTTTCGCCCAACCCGGGCCGATGTCGCAGCCTTTTTAGGAGCCTTCTTGGATGGCTTTGCCGCACTCGCTTTGACTGTTTTCAACGGGCGTTTTGCCACTTTGTTTTCTTTCTTGTGGGCCGAGGCGGCCGTCTTGCTCGCTGTTGGGGCCAGAGGTTTGGCTACTTTTGCCGGACTCGATGGCGCGGATTCAGCGGCCGCTGTGCCTGCTCCTGGCTCTTGTGGACTGGACTCTGCGTCATCCTTGCATCCGGCAAGGCCAATCACCCCGCACAGGGTCACAAAAATGATGATTCGGTTCAGCATGTGTTTCCTTGGTTCAAACATTCATCGAGCGTGGAAAGCCTATCGGTGCGTTAGAAAGGTGTCAATGATGTCCGTTTATGGCAACATGCGCGGACTTGTGAACATGGATGGACAAATACAGTTGGAAGGGACCGTGGGTCGGCTGGTGTATTCCAGTGAGGACGACTACTGGACGGTGCTGCGCCTTCAGCGGGATGGTCTTGAGCCAAGCGGGCCACCTCATACGGTGGTTGGAACATTGGCGGGTGTGCGTGAAGGTGAGCGACTGAGAGTCTGGGGCCGGTGGGTGGATGATCATCGATACGGGCGACAATTTCGGGCGGCGAAATACCAGGTGGTGTTGCCGTCGACGGTGCAAGGCATTGAGCGATACTTGTCCTCCGGTGCCATTTCCGGTGTCGGTCCAAAGACGGCCCATCTGCTCGTAACCCACTTCGGGTGCACCACGTTGGACGTGATCGACGAGCATCCGGAGCGACTGAGCGAGGTCCGAGGCATTGGGAAGAAACGAATCGCTCAGATCATCTCGTCGTGGAAGGAACAGGCGGGTGTACGAGACGTCATGGTGTTCTTGCAGGGCCTTGGCCTGACCCCGGCGTATGCGGGCCGCGTCTTCAAGGAATACGGTGTGGACGCCATTGGGCGAGTACGCGCGAATCCCTACGAATTGGCGCATGACATCTGGGGCATTGGTTTCTTGCGTGCGGACCAGGTGGCTCAACAGCTCAATATCTGCGATGACGATCCCATGCGCATACGGGCCGGTCTCGTACACGTCCTTCGGACCGCACGATCCGATGGTCATTGCTGCTTGCCACGCCCCCTCTTGTTAGAGAACAGCGAGTCCCTATTGGGAATGGCGGCGGATTTCGAATCCATGACCAACGCGTTGGAGACATTGCAGGAAAAAGACCGCGTGGTCATCGATTCGGATAGTGACAGTATCTACATTACGGAGATCTACGAGGCGGAACGGAGAGTGGCAACATCACTGGTTCAGCGGGCGTGTTCGGAGCGACAGGGCTACTCAGAACCGCAACGTCACCATCACCTTCGCGGTGCAGAGAGTGGTTTGGGAATCGTGCTGTCTGCGCGACAGCGAGAGGCGGTCGCGAGTGCGCTCGACGCCACCGTCATGGTGATCACCGGGGGACCGGGCACCGGGAAGACCACCATCATTCGTGCGGTGGTCGAGGCGTTGGAGTTGGGTCGAGAGCGCGTGGCGTTGTGTGCGCCAACAGGGCGCGCAGCAAAACGACTGTCCATTGCCACCCAGCGGGATGCTCGGACGATTCATCGTCTCTTGGAATGGCAACCTCATGAGGGAGCCTTTGCTCGCAATGAAGACAACCCCTTGGATGTGGACACGGTCATTGTGGATGAAGTCTCGATGGTCGATTTGCTCTTGTTCGACCAATTGACGCGCGCGTTGCCGGACAATACGCGATTGTTGCTGGTCGGCGATGTCGACCAACTCCCTTCGGTGGGGCCAGGTGCGGTGTTGCGTGACGTGATCGACAGTGGTGTGGTGTCCATCGCCAAGCTCGATCAAATTTATCGACAGGCGGACAATTCGCTCATCGTTGAGAACGCGCATCGCATTTTGCGTGGACAGTTGCCCAAAGCACCCGATTCGGGAGATACGTTGGCCGACTATTTTTGGATAGAGCGCGACGATCCGTCCTCCGTGCAGGCAGCCATTGGCCGCGTCATCACGGAACGGATTCCGGCAGCGTTCGATCTGGATCCGGTACGGGATGTTCAGGTTTTGACGCCGATGCATCGCGGTCCGCTGGGAACCGAAGGACTGAACGCCATGCTGAATGGCTTGCTCAACCCGGGGGATTCGGGCGGTCGCTTTCGAGTGGGCGACAAAGTGATGCAAGTTCGCAACAATTACGAGAAGGAGGTCTACAACGGCGATGTGGGCTTTGTCCATCAGGTCGCTGCCGACGGGAAAGCCTTGTTTGTGCGGTACGAAGAACCCGTGACTCGCCTGGTGACGTATGACGCCAAAGAAGTCGACCAATTGCTTATGGCGTGGGCAATCTCCATTCACAAGAGCCAAGGCAGTGAATACCCGGCGGTTGTGATTCCAATCCATACGCAACATTACATGATGTTACGGCGCAATTTGCTCTACACAGGGATGACGCGTGGACGAAAACTGGTGGTGCTCATTGGGACCGAACGAGCGTTACGGATCGCTGTGAGTGATGCGACGGTATCCAGACGATTTGGTGGACTACAGGATCGAATGAGAGACGTGGCATCATGAAAACCGGTCAAGTCGTTTTTGTGTATCGAGACAGCGCTATGGCGGTTGGACGCATTGTTGGCACGTTTGGTGGCAAGTTCGAGGTGGAATTCGAATCCAACGCACGACAGACATTCGCAGAACGGAGACTGGCACGCCTGAGCGACCGTGTGGTGACCGATGCCTCTCGTCTCGATGAATACATGACCGAGGTAAGCGGGTTGAGGGATTCGGTTTGTTTGGAGGACGTGTGGTCCCTGCTGCAAGAAGAGGATGAGACATCGTTTTCTTTGGCGACTCTCGCCGAATGGGCCTTTCCCCACGCGGGCACTTCCGCGCAAGACGCGCTCTTCTGGGCGCTTCATAGGGATAGTTTGTACTTCAAACGTAGCAAGGATGGGTCCTACACGAAACACTCCGCGGTATCCATCGAAGAGCGCAAACGAAAACAGGCGAAGGAACTTGCTGAGATCGAGGAAATGTCCGCAATGTCCGCCTGGCTCCGTACGCCGACCAATCCACCCACCGAGTTCGGCCAAAAGGCCATCGATGCACTGAAGGACTTGGTTTTGTATGATCAAGAGGGGACCCTTTCTGCCAAGGCCCGCGCGTTGATCCGTGAACGATGGCCACGGAACTCGGTGGCCGACATAAAGATCGCGTGGCAGACCCTTGTTCAACAGGGTGTGTGGTCGCCCAATGAGAATCTGGAAGTCCTTCGTGCGGGGCTGCCAACCACCTTTTCAGACGAGGTTCACCAGGAAGCCACCCGATTGTCACAGGGCTCCCCAAGACGAGACGGTCGCGTCGACTTTCGTCATTTGAGAACCATCGCAATTGATGATGAACGAACCACCGAAGTCGATGATGCGTTGGCCGTGGAAGTGTCGGAGACCGGAGAACGCACGGTGTACGTTTTCATCGCCGACGTGGCCGCTTGGGTTCCGCATGACAGCCTTGTAAACGAGGCTGCCAAACGGCGCATTGCTACGGTCTATTTGCCGGAAGGAAAGCTTCCCATGCTGCCCTCGGTGTTGGGGCAAGGGTGCGCAACATTGAGCGAAGGCTCTGATCGCTTGGCTTTGGCGTTCATTATGACATTGTCTGAACAAGGAACGATCATCGGCTTTCGAGTTGAAGAGGCCGTCATTCAACTCACAGCCAGGCTTACGTACGAGCAGGTGGAAGACATTATCGGTGGCCGGGATCACGCGTTGGCCGATGATGTGCGTGCATTAAATCAAATGGCCACCGAGTTCCACAAGGTACGTCTAGGCGAAGGTGCTCTGGTTCTCGACCGGCAAGAGGTGCTCATTCATGTGGAACCGGATGGGGAGATCACGGTCGAGACCTACTGGACCGGAAAAGAAAGTCATCGCTTGGTGAGTGAATGGATGGTTGCGACCTGTGCGCAGACTGCGGCCTGGTGCCGGCAGCTGTCGATTCCAGCGATTTACCGTGGGCAACACGCACCCACTGGCAAGATCACGATCCCGGGGGATCGTCGCTTGTCCCTCACCGAGTTGCATGAAGCACTCCGCATGATGCGGGGTGCGTTTCTCACGGCCGAACCCACGCCACACGCCGGCCTCGGCTTGCCGTGTTACACCCAAGTGACATCTCCTTTGCGTCGATACCTCGATTTGGTCATGCAGCGACAGCTTCATCATGTTGTCCAGACGGGACAGCCCCTGTTTAGCCAAGGGACATTGAATGAGCTGTGTTGCTTTCTCGAGGGCTCGGTACGGACCATCGCACGAACGGAACGTGCCTCCCGGCGCTACTGGCTACTAAAGTCCTTGGAGTCGCGTTGTGGCGAGAGTGTTGAGGTTGAAATCGTGCGGGAAGTAGGCCGTCGCTTCTTGGTTCAGTTAATAGAGAACGATCTGAGGACCATCTGGTCCCCCACGAGACACGCTGTGGTGGGTGGTCGTGTGCATGTGACGCTGGAAGCGGTCGACGCGAGGTGGGACCGTTTGGTTGTGGTGTGACCGGCGCTATTGCGTCTCGATGTTTTCCATCAGTGCGTCAATATGCTCTTGATCCGTGTCCGGATTGATGGGTCTGGGCAGCGCATATGCTTCGTTGAGCCAATGGCCCAGGTCGATCAAGCGACATCGTTCGGCACAAAAGGGGAATGATTTGTTCTGCTTCCGTGGTTGAACCGGCTGTCGACATATGGGACACGAATACGCCATTACGGGTAGGGCTACCGTGTCGCATAACATGAAGTCAACACAATGACGCATCCATTTGGACATTGTGCTAGGGTGAGGCCGCTGATTCGACCGGAAGGAGTGTAACGTGTTGGCAACCTTGGAGAATATCGTCCTCTTTATACTGTTGATCGGAGGACTCATTTTCTTCCATGAGTTGGGCCACTTCATTGTGGCGCGTTTGTGCCGTGTACGCGTGCTCCAGTTCTCCATCGGTTTTGGTCCTCAGCTGTACTCGTTTACACGCAATGACACAGAGTACCGGATCGGTGCATTTCCGTTGGGGGGGTACGTGCGCATGCTGGGCATGGATCCCAGTGACGAGATGGAGGGCGAAGATTGTGAGGATTCGTTTCAGAACAAATCGCTTTGGAAACGCATCGCAATCGTGTTTGCGGGCCCCGCGTTCAATCTCATATTGCCTTTTATTGTGTTTTTTGGCCTCTTCCTGACCGCATCGGAGATCCAACCCGCCATTGTGGGAAGTGTGGAGCCTGATGGTGTCGCCGCGCGCGCCGGACTCGTCTCCGGGGATCGCATTACCAACATCGATGGCGAGAAAGTGGAGGGGTGGTGGGATCTGCTCCGTGTGGTGAGCGCCAGCGCCGACAAAGAAATTACCCTGACCGTCGAGCGCGATGGCGACGTACTTGAGCCCTTGTCCATGACGCCAGTGAATGTGAACGTCGCAGTCGACAGTCGATTGGATGTGAGCGACGACGTGGGTCGAATTCAGGTGTCGCTTCAGTACATTAGGCCGGACGTTATTGTGGAGCGAGATGGTCTGGCCTGGCAGGCTGGGTTGCGGTCATGGGACCGTATATTGGCTGTGAACGGTCAGTCTGTGGAACGTTGGGCTGGGGTGTCCCGCGCGTTTATTACAGCGAACGGTCCAATCACAGTGTCGTACGTTCGAGGTCACGACTTGGCCGAAGAGTTCAAAGGAACCGGTGGGTTGGTCCTGGCCACCACCTCGCCGGCACAAACGCTTACTATCGTACCGGACGGAGAAACACCGATCGGTGTGCGCAGCGCAGAGTGGGCGGTCTATGACGTAGAGGCTGATTCTCCCGCGCACAAGGCCGGTCTCCAACGTGGTGACGAGATCCTGGGCCTGCTACAGCCCGAAACCGGCGTTCTCAAGCAGTTCTCCATGTGGGGGCTGTTGATTCGGGACATGGCCGACAGGAAGGAAGAGACCCATTCGTTGCGTGTACAGCGAGGTGATGAAATTCGCACCGTCTCCATTCGATTGGACGAGCGAATTGAGATCACTGAATTCAACACGGAACAACCGGTGATTGTATTCGGGGCTTCGAATCGGTCGGGTCACGGTGCTCCTGAACGGGAGGTCAATCAAGCTCGTTTTGCCTATGCGGCCTGGCGGACATGGACTGAAACCACCAATCTACTGGCACTAACGACCGCAGGCCTGGGGGGGTTGTTTACAGGGAAGGTCCAACTCAAGGAGATGGGTGGTCCCATCTTCATGTACCAACTGGCGGCCAAAACGAGTGAGCGCGGCGTCAGCTATTTTTTCCAGATCATGGCCATGCTCTCCATTTCACTGGGCCTGATCAATCTGCTGCCCATTCCGCTTTTGGATGGGGGCCACTTGCTTTTCTTCCTCATTGAGGCCATCAAGCGCCAGCCCGTGAGTCTTCGGACACGACAAATCGCCAGCTATTTGGGCTTCTCCGCCATTATTCTGCTGATGGTGTTGGTGTTTAAGAACGATTTGGAACGACTCTGGCTCGTCCCCTAATTAAGATCCTTGAGTGGATCGAGCTCGACTGAGGCTCTTCTCATGCTCATCCTTGCCATTGAATCCAGTGAGCCGCGTGCGTCGTTGGCGTTGATGCGCTCGGGGGCCCTGTTGGACGAGGCACAGTCAGAACCTCGACGTGCTCACGGCGGCCGTCTGATGGTGGAGGTTGACGCCATCCTTCGAAACAACGGGGTGGCGGTGGGGGACGTGACAGTGTTTGCGGCCTCGGCAGGGCCGGGAT
>CAUZBV010000015.1:0-18013 GCA_963578115.1 Myxococcales bacterium | reverse complement strand
ACCTTGTCGTCTGCTCCCACAGGCCACGGCGCACTCACGCGCTGTTTGTTCACGTATGTACCGTTGGTGCTCTGCAAATCGACCAACACATACTGGCCATCCTGTTTCATCACACATGCGTGGCGCTTCGATATATTCCCTTTGGGAAGAACAATGTCGTTTCCCTGAATCCGACCAATACTGATTTCGTCCTGGTTGAACGCCAGTTGCGATTCACCACCGCTCTTTTCGAGAATCGTTACGCGGAGCATCGTGGTTCTCATCCTTTTTGTTGAAAGTGCTCTAAGGGGCTCGATTTTCGTTCACCACACGGGCGGTGTCAAGCCTCGAGACCGTCTGCAAACGCATGACAGCCTCGGAACAGACGCCCCTTTGTTTCTGCCATCTTTTGGACGAACACCTCGCAAGCCGGTAATTCTAGAGTCATGCTTAGCGCTCCCCTGCTGGACCGTGTCGGACACCGTGGTATCACCTTGATTCACGAAGTCGGAGCCATGGTGTTGCTCTTTGTGCGCGCCCTTCGAGCCCTCTTTGCACGACCGGTACGCTGGCGCCTGTTCGTCCAACAATTGGAGTTCATTGGAGGGGGGAGCCTCTTCATCGTGCTGCTAACGGGCAGTTTTACAGGGCTCGTGTTGGCCCTCCAGCTGGTGGATGGATTTAGTCGTTTCCAAGCCGAGGGGCTAACCGGCGCCACCATGTCGTTGGCCCTGTGCCGAGAGATGGGTCCCGTGCTCACGGGTCTGATTGTCACCGGGCGCGTGGGCAGCGCAATGGCCACGGAGTTGGGAACCATGCGCGTCACCGAACAGATCGACGCCCTCAAGACAATGGCGGTGGATCCCATCCAATACCTGGTCTCCCCACGGATTCTCGCAGGGTTGTTCATGGTCCCTGTGTTGACGCTTTTCTTCACGATGGTTGCGCTGATTGGGGCGGAATACGTCACCGTAGAACTCATGGGCGTGGATCGCGGCCTGTATGAGGGCAATATTCGCAACGTTCTGATGGCAAAGGACATCTACATCGGTGTGGTGAAGAGCGTGGTGTTTGGTATCACCATAACCACCGTGGCGTGTTACAAAGGTTATCACGCCTTCGGTGGGGCCCGAGGTGTCGGCAATGCCACGACGCAGTCCGTCGTTTTCAGCTTCATTTCCATCTTCATTTTGGACTACGTTATCACCGCCATCTGGCTCTAAGTCGCATTCACCCCCTCGCGAAAACGGATTGAAATCTGGCTTCAATCGCAAGCTCAACGTACAATTTTCTCGGATGAGTATGAGAAGTGACCAGAGCCCGGACACAAGTGCCGTCGCGATCCGCGTAACGAATGTACACAAATCATTCGGAGAACACGCGGTATTGCGAGGTATTGAACTCACCATCAATCGAGGCCAAATCACCACGGTTATCGGCGGGTCAGGATCCGGAAAAACAGTCCTGATCAAACACATGATCGGCTTAATAAAACCCGACGAAGGGTCGATCGAAGTGGACGGCGAAAACATCGTGAACATGCCCGAACACGATATCATTCGGGTGCGCAGAAAATTTGGGATGCTCTTCCAACACTCTGCGTTGTTCGACTCCATGACCGTCGAAGAAAACATCGCCTTTCCGCTCTACGAACACACGGATTACAACCGCGCCCAAGTGAGAGACCTCGTGCAAGAGAAGCTGGAGATGCTTCACTTGACCGGAGAGGGTGAAAAGTGGCCCGCTGAGCTCAGCGGTGGCATGCGCAAACGGGTCGCGTTGGCTCGTGCCATCATGTTGAATCCGGAGTTTCTCATCTATGACGAGCCGACAACGGGGCTCGATCCGGTGCTGTGCTCGCAGGTCGACGACATGATCGTCACCACCCAAGAGCAATTGGGCATCACAACCATCGTGATCAGCCATGACATGGCCTCCACATTTCGTATCGCTCACCAAGTCGCCATGATCTTTGACGGACAGATCTTGGTCAGTGGTACCCCCGAATCCGTCGTCGCGTCCAACCTGCAGCCGGTCGAACAATTTATCACCACCTCCGGTGTCCGATTGGAGGCAATTCGTGGATAGTTCGCGATCGACATTCGTGGTTGGCATCGTGGTGCTGCTGGGTATCGCCTCGGCCATCTTCATCTTTTCCACGTCACACCAGGGATACGAATACGGTGAGAACACCTACCGGTTGTATGCGCTCTTTGACGATGTCTCGGGACTCAACAAAGGAACACGCGTCACGGTAGCGGGCGTTCAGGTCGGCGAAGTACACAACATTGCTATCGCCGAAAACAGCCCGAACTTGGCCCGCGTTACCATTCTGATCGAAAAAGAGCGGAAGCTAAAAGAGGGAATGCGAAATGAAAAGGGGGAGTGGATCAACGGGACCACAATCACCCGACGCCAGGCGTCGGTTTTGGGCGACCACTATTTGGAACTGTCTGTGGGAATCAACGGCCGTGCTTTGGTGGATGGAGACGAAATTACATCCGTTGTGTCCGCCTCGGGTTTGAGTGCGGTCATGCGCCAACTGGAGCGGACAGGAGAGCTCTTCGATCGCTTCCAACGAATCTTTGTGCAGGTGGAAGGAATCGCCACAGACGTCAAGAAGGTCACAACACCCATCGCGAACATCTTCGGTGGCGACGAGGGTACAAAACGAATGGACGGCATCGCGGAGAACATCAGCCAGGCGTCCAGAGATCTGACTGCGATCACCCGCCAGGTAAAAGACGTGACCGGGGCGGTTAACACATTCTTGAAGGGAAGCATCGTAGGGAAGGGTGACCAAATCGGTCAGATCATCCACAACGTGGAGCGTTTCAGCTCCAACGCCGCACGCTTGAGCGGCGAAGCCTCCACATCGGTTCGTCGAATTCTCGGGAACGTCGAAGTGGTTACGCGCGACGTGCGAACCTTGATCAGCGGCAGTCGCGGACAGGTGGAGAGCAGTTTGGGGACGATTCGCGGAACGCTGGCATCGCTGACCAACTCGCTCGACAAGGTGGACACGATCATGACCAACGTGAACGAGATCACCGACAAGGTCAATCGCGGCGATGGCACTCTTGGACGCCTCATAAACGACGACACAGCCATTATTCGAATCGAAGAATTGGTGGCCGATGCCGGCGATGTGGTCAAGCGCGTGTCCAGACTGGAAACACGCGTGGACCTTCGGAGCGAATTCTATTTCGAACAAGCCGCCCTAAAGAACTACCTGCGCCTACGTCTCCAACCCAAGGAAGACAAATACTACCTCTTGGAGCTGATTGACGATCCTCGAGGAAAGACGAACGTGCAACAGGTCGTTACTCAGACAAACGATCCAAGCCTACCACCCGTGGTCAATGAAACAGCGGCCACCACCAGTCAGGGCATCAAGTTTAGCTTTCAATTTGCAAAACGCTGGTATTTTCTCACCGGCCGTTTTGGCATCTTTGAAGGAACGGGTGGCCTCGGGATTGACATGGAATTCTTTGACGATGCGCTGCGACTGTCCGCCGATGTGTTTGATTTCACGGAGAATGAATACCCCCGGCTGCGGCTGCTCACGAACATCGAGTTCTTCAAGCACTTCTATGTCAGCGCTGGTGTGGACGATGTCATGAATCAATCCTCAATGGATTGGTTTGTTGGCGGAGGTATTCGCTTCACCGACGACGATCTAAAGGCACTGCTGATCACAGCACCCACCCCGAGCTTGTGATGAACCCCGGCCCCTCTCGACTGTTGTGAGTCTCCCCAAGCCTTGCTATGATCACCTACAGATGAGTTATGTGGTCTCTATTTCTGATCCGGAACACGTACTAAGCCGGGAAGTGCTCCAACTCATAGAACACCAGGAACCGAGCTGGTTGCGTGAGTTACGACTCTTGGGCGAAGCGGGCACTTCCGATGTGTTTTTTCGTGGCGAACCGGTCACAGTGCGGGCAGCGAATGCCGACAACCGGCAGGGTGTTGAGATCGCGATCAATGGCAACGCAGATGACGTCTCGGCAGGAGCCGTCGTCATACGCCTGGCCGACACCGTGGGGGACGCGGTGATCGTTCATCCGGATGTCAATGGTGAAGTCATCAACGACCATGGCGGAACACTCCACATTCCCGATGCAACCGGCAGCACCATTGCCATCATTGGCAACGCGCTCGGCGAACGAATCGAACACATTACGGGTACCTTGCTCGTACCGGCGAGTACCCTGGGACCACTGGGCATTGAAGAACTCTATGGTCAAACCGTGGCGTTATTTAACCAAGAACACATCCCAACAGAGACCATCGGAAACCGCCTGGCGTACAACTTGCTGCCCACGACAACCGACTTGACCGGTCTGGACTGCCTGTTGACCTGTCCAGTGTCCCTTTTTACAGTCACTGTGCCTGTGTTTGGCGGTACGATGCTCCTTTTGGATTATTGGCTGGAAAACGAACTGGACACCGCAGATGTAACCCAACGCCTGGCCACAAGCCCCGTCATTCGATTCGACAACAATGTCCAACCAGCCCTGATTGTCGGCAACGACGAAATCCGACTGCTCCCCCCCGTGGCCAAGGGGAACAACGTGCGCATCGTAGCGGTCATTGACGAAATTCGCCGAAACGCCGCCGCGTTGATGTCCGTGGTCCAAACCGTCTGCGATCTCGAAGCATTCTGAACGGCGTTCCAAACATTCTCAAGGCAAAAAGCGAGATCTGGTTCTCCCCGTGGATGGCTGTTACACTCCCACCAACGTTTGTTCGGAATGACAAATTGTCAGTCCCCACGACCCCGGAAACGTCAAAGTGTCACAAACCGGTGCGATGGGGAGGGGAAAACCGCGCACCTCGTGCATTTGTTGTGTGGTTTTGGCATGGCACGTCGTTTGCTTTAGTCAGGTGTCGAAGTGATGCACGAGGAGTGTTTGATGCGTAAAGTTTTCGTGAGTTTGACCCTGTTGTGGCTGAGTATGCAACCGGCTATGGCGGAAAGTGAAGGCGACATTTCGGGCTTCATCATCACCTCCATCTCGGGTATCAACGTGACGTTGAGCGAACAATTTGGAACCGATCTGGGCGACGAAACACACCAAATCAACTTGTTCGACTGTTACGCCTATCTCCAACTCACGGCACCGGATGTCTGTGAAGAAGGGATCACCTTGGGTACGGATGTGAGCGGTGACACCGACAGCGATGCAGGTTCCACAGCCGACACAGCCGACACAACCGGCACAACAGACACAACAGACACAACAGACACTGCGGTAGCCGATGCAGGTCCAACCGACACCGTTGTAGACGATGTCCCCCCCGAACCCTCCGACACGGTGCCCTCCGGTGACGCGTCTTCCGAGACCGTGGACGCAACCAATGACAATTTGCCTGCGGAAAAACCGGGCGGTGGCAAAGCCGATGAGAGCAGTGGACCGGCTTCATTCAAAGTCACGATGTCCACCGACTCGTTTACAGATGCCGAATTTGGCGTCGCCGTGGGCACCTCGTGTGGGACCACGGAGTTTCCCACCAGCGACTCGGGATCGTGTGTGCCCATCGTTGGACTCGGCCCACGATCCGACTTCACGGATATTGAATTCGACGTGTTGATGACCGATCTCTTGGGTGACGATTGTTTGGTTGCATCCACTCACAACGTGTACGTCTACATCAACGATCTGGCCGCCGGTCAGATGTATGTCTCTCAGGTCGCGTTCGACGCCGATTATACGGTGCCCGAGCCGCCCACCATTTCCGATGTCTTAACCGGAGAGACCAACCTCACGGTGTCCTGGAATGATGACGCCAACAGCAATGAAGCCTCGATCACGTACACCTTGTATTACAGCGAAGACTCCTTCACGTCGGTTGAGCTCGCTGACAACGACCCCGCGATCACCAGCACTTCTGGCCTCACGGTCACCGAATACCAACTCACAGGACTGACCAATTACACCGAATACCATGTGGGGGTCATCGCCGAAGACTCCTTCGGGAACCAAAGCGAAATCTGCAACGCGTCGGATTTGGGTGTAGGGATACCCGTCGAAGTGGATGACTTCTTTGAGCACTACAAGAAATCGGGCGGCCAAGAAGAAGGGGGCATGACGGACTGCTTTGTGGCCACCGCAGCGTGGGGATCCCAGAGCGCTGGTGCCGTCCTGGAGCTCAGGGCGCTGCGCGACAAATGGCTCCTGTCCAATGAAGGGGGGAAAGCGCTGGTGTCATTGTATTACGACCAGGGACCTGAAGCGGCGCTCGTCCTGGCGAATCACGACTGGATGCGCCCCTTGGCTCGCCTCCTGCTGATCCCATCCGTTGTGTTTTCCATCGTAACACGCACCGGAATGGGGTGGATTCTCTTGGCAGGTCTTCTCTTGTGGTGGGCATTCCGGCGACGAAAGCGCTCATCGATAGTACTCGGAGGGACGCGATGAACCAGCAACGACTCCTACTTACTACCCTCCTCGTGGGCGTGCTTGTGGGACCCAGCACAAGCTTTGGCCAGGTGTTTTCGTCATTCCCGGACTCGAAGCGTTCACAGATGTTCGAGCTCAAATTCGGATCGGTGACACCGGACGTGGACAACGAAGCGGGGTTGAATGACAAACCCTACAACACCATCTTCGGTGATGATGGGCTCTTCATGATGCGCATCGAATACGATTACCAAATCTGGCAAGGTTTCGGCAGTCTCGCCATCGGGGTGGAACTTGGTTACGGCTCGGTGAGTGGCAGCGGCCTGGAAACCGGCTCGGACGACTCGTCCACCGACTCCACCGAATTCAACATGATTCCCATGAGCCTGTCAGTCGTCTACCACTTCGATGTGCTGGCAATAAAATGGAATATTCCTATCGTGCCCTTCGTCAAGGGCGGCATCGATTACAACATCTGGTGGATTAACGACGGCGTGGGCGAGACCGCCACCTACGAAACGATCGATCCTGACAGCCTAGAAACATCCGGCTTTGAAGGTCAGGGAGATACATTTGGGTGGCACGTGGCTGGCGGAATCAAAGTCTTGTTGGACACATTTGCGCCCGATATGGCGCAAGGTTTTGACCGCGATATGGGCGTGAACAACTCGTACTTGTTTGCCGAATTGGTGTATGCGGTGATCGATGACTTCGGCAGCAAGAAGTCGTTTCATCTCGGTGGCACTTCCCTCCTCTTTGGTATTGCATTCGAACACTGAGACCCCTTTGTCACGGCCCATACTACTTTGTGTTCAATTCGACGGCACGGACTTCCACGGGTGGCAGAGCCAACGGAAGCTTCGCACCGTGCAAGACGTCCTGAGTGATGCGGTCCATGAAATGGTGGGCACACGCACCACCTTGTACGCATCGAGTCGCACCGATGCGGGTGTTCATGCACGCGCGATGCCCGTGTTGTTCTATACCGACAATGAGATCCCGCTCCACGGCTACAAACGCGGTTTGAACACATTGTTGCCCGACGATGTCTCCGTACTGGATGCCGTTGAAGTCTCTCAGGACTTTAACGTCCGCAAGTCCGCCTGTCGGAAGACCTATCATTACACCATCTGGAATCATCCCACGCGCGCAGCACTCTACACACGACGGGCTTGGAACATCCCTGTGGCCCTCGATTACTCGGCAATGCAAGCCGCAGCGGATCTTCTCATCGGGGTATTTGATTTCTCGTCCTTTCGGGCCGCCGATTGTCAGGCCAACACGCCCGTCCGCTCGTTGGTCCGCGTGGATGTCAATCAGAGTCAAGCGCCGCTTGTCACGATTTGCGTAGAGGGAAACGCCTTTCTGCAACACATGGTTCGCATCATTGCTGGCACCCTTGTCGAAGTGGGCAAAGGCCGCCAACCCGTGGCCTGGGTCAAAAAAGCGCTGGACGCTCGTGACCGCAATGAGGCAGGACCGACGGCACCGCCACAAGGTCTGTGCCTAGAAAGAGTGCATTATGAGCCACCGCCATTTGATCATTTGCCCTTCCAGGACGAAGCGAGCGCATTGACAGGCCTGTGATCTCAATGCTACCGGTTTCAGCGCAATGAGTGCCATTGAGACGTTGATTGATTCGGCAAAAGTCTTGCTGTGTGTCGGACCCGGTGGAGTCGGGAAAACGACAACCAGTGCGGCGCTCACTCTACTGGCTGCAGCCGCTGGTCGGCGCGCGATCGTGCTTACGGTCGACCCCGCCCACCGCTTGGCCAATGCTCTTGGCCTCCAATCATTCAAGGACGAAGAACAAATCATCACGCCTGACATGCTTGCCAAGGCGGGCGTTCCCAATGGTGCGCCTTTTGCCGCGATGATGCTCGACACCAAACGCACCTTCGATCAACTCATTGAACGACACACCTCCAATCCGAAAACCCGCGATCGGATTTTGGACAACCCATTTTATGTGCAGGCGGCCACACGATTGGCGGGCTCACAAGAATACATGGCCATGGAGAAACTGTATGAGATCCACCAGAGCGGCCAATACGATCTCATTGTTCTCGACACGCCCCCCACGGTTCACGCGCTGGATTTCTTGAACGCACCCCAGCGGCTCATGGACTTTCTCGGACACAATACGTCCGGGCTATTGGCTCGTAGCAGTCGGCGTATCGGCAAACTTGGCCTGGGATTTCTCGAGGCAAATCGCCTGATCTTGCGCGGGATGAACAAGTTTGTTGGGGCAGATTTCTTCGTCTCCGTTCTGGAATTCCTGCAGGACTTCAGCGTCATGTATGACGGATTCAAACAACGGGCAGACAACGTGAAACAACTGCTGAGCAGCTCCGAATCCGCATTCATCGTGCTCACGGGCCCCGAGCAAGCCAGCATGAACGAAGGCCTGTTCTTTCGCGATGCTTTGGTCGAAGCGGCCATGCCGCTGGGAGCGTTCGTCGTTAATCGCGTCCGAGAGCCCTTCGGACCTGTCGACAAGCACCTCGCAAAGGACTTTGAGGCCGATGTGATGGGCGAAGAGAGTTTGTCGCTTCACCGTGCGAGCGCCCGCAAGAAAGTGAGTAAGGCCGCCTTGTATCATTTTGAACAATATCAAACGTTGGTGCGCCGAGACGCGGCCAATCTAGCAAAGCTACGTGACATGTTGGGTGCGCAGGTCCCCCTGATCAGCGTGCCGGACTTTGACCAGGACATTCACAGCCTGGCCGGACTCTACAAATACGGTCGTTTTCTCTTCGCGTAGGGTCTTCCTGACAATAAGAATTGCTGTTCTCACCTAGGGCCCGGGGGATGCTGGTTCCGTTTCCGGCGCCCCGGGTGCTACAGGAGGTTCTTCGGGAGAAGATTCGGCCGGTGCGGGGCTCGCCGGCGATGGCGCGGGTTGTTCGGTATCGGTGTCTCCAGACGGTGCGGGGGTCGCCGGCGATGGCGCGGGTTGTTCGGTATTGGTGTCTCCAGACGGTGCGGCACTGGGTGCTACCGGATTGGTCGAGGGAGCAGGGGTGGCGTCGGATGGCGCTGCTTCCGTGTCTTGCCCCCCTTCGTTCTCCCCTGTCTCAGTGACGTTCTCCAAGGGATTGCGAATCGGAATCCGTATGGAGCGATGGGTGGGCACCGCTCCTCTCCAATACCTCCGATCGTACTTGTAAATGTCGTTGAGGAAAGTGGGGGTGGCGTCGTCACCGGCAAATGTGACGGTGTTGTATTCCACATGGATGGGCACCGGCTCTTTGAATGCAACGCCCCGCTCTCGATTCGTTTTGAGGACCTTTTCGATTTCCTCGTCGGTCATGGCTCCATCTCGACCGATCAGGAATTTGGCAAACTCGATGGGATTGTGCAGTCGCATGCATCCATGACTAAACGCTCGGATCGTGCGTTTGAACAATTTTTTCTTGGGGGTGTCGTGCATGTAGATCGCGTGGTGATTCGGAAATAACAGCTTTACTCTCCCCAACGCATTGCGGCGACCCGACACCTGCCAGACCAGCACGGTACCGCTGGGATACACCTTCTCCCGGTACCCATGCTGGCGGTAATAATCGGGATTGGTTTCACGCGCTTTTTCAAGCTCGTTCACTCGAATCCGCTCGGGCACCCGCCACACGGGGTTGAACACGGTGGTCTCAATGGATTTGTTCATGATCGCCGTTCGGTTGAGATGACCCTTTCGGCCCGTGGCCTCGTCCACCTCATACCGATTGTTGCCCACAATGATCTTGTTCGTGCGTATCCGCTGTCCTTGCTCCCACACCTCGACTTCAAATTGTGGAATGTTGACGCGGACGTAATAACCCTCCGCCTGAGAAACCGACTCTCGCCAACGCTGCAGCGACAGCTGCAACGTTTTTACACGGTGGGACATGCTCACGTTCAATGACCGGTTCGTAAATTGCGCCAGCCGGCGACCATTCTGAACCACGCCCGTTGGCGTCAACTGATGGGTCAACTGATAGCGTTTAACGGACGCTTCGAGCTCCTCGTCAAAGGTATCGCTCGTCATGTCGCCGTCGAAATATCCTTCGGACGCCAGCCTCTTCTTGAGCCGAATCACCTCCTGGCCATGACTCGTTTTCTTGAGACGGCGGCGATGTTTCCAGGCAGGGACGGAATCTGCGTCTGCCAGCGAGCGATATTTTTGCAACGCACTTCGTGCCTTGTCGTAAAAGGGATGGGTCGGCCAATAGGATCGCATGAGCTCGCCGAGATGGACATCCGGTGCGCTCAGAGTCTTCGTCAACGGTTCCTGGTGTTTTTTCGCCGCCCGATACTTTTGCTCATGCTTCACCGCCCGAAACGGATGGGCAACCACCAGGTATTTGAAATCCAGCGCGTATTGCAAAAACCCTTGGACAATAAGTACATCCATGTCCACCAACACCGGCAAGAGCGCTTTTTGATATTTTTTAATGGCGACGCGGCGCTTCTTGAGCGTGGCCATGTACGCACCAATGTCCTTTTCATCATCGAGATCAGCCGCCAAGAGCACCTTTTCGAGCGCTTCGACCTGAGCGGCCTTCGCTGTAGTGTCCCCCACACCGTGCTTGTCCACGATACCCGCCAACGCTTCAAAAAGAGCATTGTCCTCACACCCTGTTCCTCGAGCCGTGCGGACGTTCTCCATCGCCTTGTCATACACCAAGTATTGTTTCTTCAAGGCATCAATGGGATACACCGAAGGCTCCAAACCATGGCTCCCCACATCCAGGATGAGTTCGGCCGCCAACCGTCCCTCTTCCGTCAGGCCATCGGACCGACTTGAAAACAATTCATACTTTCGCTCGGTATATGCGGCCGAGACAATGGGCCGAAAGCGTCGCAGGTGCCCTATGTGCAGTTGCAGGCGCTTTCGCACGGTGTGGCCTATGTCCACCGGCTTGTTTTCGGCCAGAAAAGAGCTCAACGCTTGTGCAAATTCACGAGCCGATTTGGGGGACTCTATGGGTGACGCGCCGGCTTGGGAGGCTGCCTGTCGGGCCGTCGTTGCACCCGCCGACGCCGCGCCGGATTCACCACCGACCTGTTCCGCGTTGGGTGCCGATGGCACCGAACCACATCCGAAAAGCAGCGCGCACACCAACAGCACCATTCGATCTGTGCATCGCTTCCGTCCCACAAAAAACCTCCCGAAACAGAAGCTATTCACAGTTCGTGCCGAATCGGCAATGCCACGTAACCCATTGATCGTAAAAATAAATCCCCCCCGATGCCCCTGGCTCTGTGGCAATGATGACACGTCTCTGTACCCCGGCAACCACATAGAGCTCACCCGAAAATTACCACATGGCCAAGCAGGTGCAAGCTATTTGCTCATCCGTTCAGTGGTGAAGATTGGCAACTTGATGGACGTATGGTTGTCTGTTAAACCGCCAACATGGTGCGCTTCTTCATTGTAATGGGAATTTTGGGCGTTGTCTTTCCTGCACAGGCGCTGCCTCGTCGACCCGCCCAAGAGCATGACCTTCGTGCCGCGCGCTTGGGGGTGGTATACGACCTGCCCGCTCCCCAAAAGACGGAAAAACACACCTCAAATCCGGTGGTCGACTCCAGCGAGAGCTTCTCCACAGACCGTCGAGCGCGCACACTGCGGAAACGCCTGCAACACCTGCTGCGCAGCCAGCCACTCGCTACGGTCCGTCTGTCCATCGCTGTATCCAACGCGGCCACCGGCGAAGAGTGGGCTGCGCGAAATCCCGATCGGACGTTAAATCCAGCGAGTACATTGAAGCTGATCACCAGTGCAGTGGCACTGGACCGATTGGGACCCGATTATCGGTTCACGACCCACGTTCGATTTCTCGACGGGACGGCATACCTTGTTGGCTCAGGGGACCCACAACTGTCATTGAACGCGCTGGATCGACTCGCACAACGGCTCGTGGATCATTCCCCTCGATCCATTCGACGTATTGTGGTCGATGACGAAGCCTTTTCGGGCGGTGTGCTCCCACCCGGCTACGACAAGAAACAGACCGACGCCGCCTATCGTGCTTCGGTGGGTTCCATTGCTCTCATGGATGGCACAACCAAGATCTCGGTGTACCCGAGCCGAGAGGGCCAACCCCCGCGCGTGGTTCAAACCCCACCAGGGGGTTATGTGTTGATCGACAATCGAGCAAAAACGGTGAGTGGAAAAGGGTCCACTATTCGAATCCGAGTCACACGCCATCAACGGCGTTCCAAGGCGGTGATCACAGGACGAATCGGCCGAAAACGGAAAAGGCGCCCCACTTGGGCAAATCGTCGCGTGGAGCATCCGCCTCTCGCGGCAGGGTATGCATTCAAAGCGCTGATCGAGAAACACTGCGACTGTGGGATCCCCGGAGACGTCACACTGGGCCCCACCCCCCCGCGCGCTCAGCGTATCGCACACCATCGTTCCGAGCCGTTAAGCGCCCTCATGGCCACCATGAACAAGACATCCAACAACTTCATTGCCGAAATGTTGCTGCGCGCGCTGGCCCGCGAACGGGACAACGCATTTCAAACCGTCTCGTGGGATGATGGCCTTCGGACGGTTCGGACATGGCTCGAAACCAAGTTGGGCTTCCAAGCAGACGACTACCAATACTCGAATGGATCCGGCCTGTATGATGGCGGTCGTTTCTCAGCGGCCCAGGTAGTTCGGTTGCTGGTTCACATGAACCAACACGCCAACAGGGAGCTGTATCGAGCGTCACTGGCCGTCGCTGGTCGTGACGGTACCCTCAAAGGGAGACTGATCGCCGACGCGACGGCAGGTCGCATGGTCGGAAAGACGGGAACACTCAACGAGGTGAGCGCCCTCAGCGGATACGTTCGAACGCGTAATGGGCAACGCCTCGCCTTTTCCATCTTGATGAACAACACCGGCGGTGCCACCCAACAAATGCGCCGAATTCAAGATCGCATTGTCTCGTTGCTCATTGAGATCCGCTAAGTCCCCCGTTTCGACAGACAGCCAACCTGCCCGCGAAAAACTTGACCATCCCCTCTTCAGTGCGACGATGAACCTGGACCGCAGCCTGGATCGAGGAGGGCAAGGCATGAGCGTTATCAACACCCTGAGCGACTTACGAAAATTGGTCAAAGGACCCATCGTGGAACCGGGCACGAGGCATGCACGTGTTCTCGCGATCGCCGCTCGAAAAGGTGGCGTCGGTAAGACCACGACGACGGTCAACCTAGGTGCAGCGCTCGCGCTCTTTCACAACCGGAAAGTCCTCTTGGTGGACATGGACTCACAAGGTCATGTGGGGATGAGCTTGCGCATGGAAACCCGTGGACGAGCCCGAGACACACTGAGTAACGTTCTTCTTCAAAAGAGACGCGATGTCTATGAGCTCGTGCAGCCCACCACCATCGATGGATTGTGGTTTGTAGACAGTGACCGTGACCTCAACAACACCGAAGCGATAATGGCGGGGCGCATCGGCAAAGAGTTGCTTCTCAAGAACGCTTTGGACGCAGCACGAACCCACTTCGATGTGATCTTGATCGATTGCCCGCCCAACTTGGGCGCCTTGACTGTCAACGCCTTGGTCGCGGCAGACACCGTCATTGTACCCACCGATCTGAGCACATTGAGCTTGGACGGTGTGGAAGCGTTGTTGGCGACCATCGGCGTAGTCCAGGAGACATTGAATCCAAAGATCGGTGTCATGGGCCTGCTCAAAACCCGAGTCGATCGCCGGAATCAAAAAATGAACGCGGCGATCGAAGACGCATTAACCAACCGATACGGCAGTTGTCTCTTGGACACCTGCGTGGGCATTTCGACGGCCATCGCCAAAGCGCAACATCTTGGCAAACCGGTGTTCTTGGCCGAACCCAGGAGTCGAGGCTCCGAATATTACCAACAGTTGGCCGAAGAAATCGACGCCCGACTCTACCCACACTGATCGCCTGTCCCACAATCGGAATGCATCCGTTGTAGCCATGGTGTCTAGAGCCAATCCACGCTTGAAAAGCGTCCCCTTGCGCGCTAACGTGCCTGCGTGATGAATTCGATTTCCAAACACTTCTGCGTACGAATCATCGTCCTGGCTGGGCTGTGTACACCGATGATTGCGTGCGATTCCGGCATTCGGATTGAGAATGTCGCCCCCATGGTCACGGCCATTGGACCGGTGATCCAACTGGCCGAAGGTGACGTGCGCATGTTCCTTTGGGTTCGAGATCACGAAGAAGATCCCGTGGATGCTCAAATCATCTTGGTTAACGACGATGGTTCTGAAGAGCCTCTGTCCATCACCGGTGGGCATCTGACGATCGGACTGACCACCAACAATGATGCAACAGGCGCTCCCCATGAATTAATATGGACACCGCCCGACAGCATAATCGAACCGATTCAATTGCGCGTCACGGTGACAGATTGGAAGGGTGGAGAGAGCGTCGAAACTTTGACGCCATCCTTCTTCCTGGCAGACGGACTGCCGACACCCTAATCGACATTGACCCATCAACTACCACTGCCACCGGGATTGCCCGATACCCCGCAACAAGCGTTCGCAGCATTGGCGCCCCACGACCATCCATTTTGGTTGGACTCGGGTGAAGTCTTCGGGCATCACGCACGGTATCATCACCTCGGCTGTGGTCCGAGCCGGTGGTTTCGTTGGTCCGAGTCCAACCCCTTTCCAGCGCTCCGCTCCTTTCTGAGTGACGTCGATGTAGGGACGTCCACGGCCATTCAGGCCCCGCGTGTTGTGGGCTACCTGGCGTACGATGTGGGCCGGTTCCTGGAGTCCATCCCAAACATGGAAGCCATGGCCTCCGGCGATGAAGTGGCGCTGGCCGTCTACGATGCCTGTGTCACCTACGATATGCAGACAGGGCAACGATGGATCACTGCACACAACCCCGATGCCGGAGAGGACCTGATCGGCAAGCTGACCGCAGAAACGACGCCGCTGACCGTCTCGACAATGACCGACAGCCCTTTGCGAAGCGATGTGCCGCGCGAGGTGTACAATGAGCGCGTCCAGCGCGTACAAGAGTGGATTTCCAAAGGCGACGTATACCAAGTCAATATCAGCCACCGGTTCGATGTGCACTTGTCACCCTCTGCACATCCAACGGCCATCTATAATGCGCTACGTTCCCGTCATTCGGCCCCATTTGGGGCGTATTTCGACGCAGGTCCCATCCAACTGTTGAGCAACTCACCGGAGTGTTTCTTGTCCGCTGACACAAGCCCCCAGACGCGGTCAGCAGCCACCTGGCCCTTGAAGGGAACTCGTCCCCGAACCACCGATCCCCAAGAACTGATCAATGATCCGAAAGACCGCGCTGAACACGTCATGATCGTTGATTTGGAGCGCAATGATTTGGGGCGCGTCGCGGTCACAGGGAGCGTTCATGTTCCTGCGCTTCTGGATGTGGTGAGCTACTCGACCGTCCATCATCTGGAAAGTCGCATCGAGGCGCAATTGCGTCCGGGGATAAACGTGGTGGATCTCTTAGAAGCCTGCTTTCCCGGGGGTTCCATCACAGGCGCCCCCAAGATTCGGGCCATGCAAATCATCGCGGAAATCGAAGAGGCCCCTCGCGGTGTGTATTGCGGGGCGTTGGGCTACATATCGTATGGGGGCACGCGATCCATGTGGAACATCCCGATCCGCACAGCCCAGATCACCGATTCAACGCTGGCGTTTCACGTGGGTGGTGGCATCGTCACCGATTCCAAACCCGACGACGAATACGACGAAACACTCACCAAAGCGGCTGCTTTTGTGGACGTCCTTACGAACGCGTAGCCCCATCGTTCTGGGCCGCGCTTTCCATGACCGAAAGTACCCGGGCTACGGGAACCCCCGTCCACAATTGAAAAGCCAGCGCGCCCTGACGCACGAGCATACCCAGTCCACCGATCCCTGAACAACCGTGGGATTGAACGACCGACAAGAAGGCGGTCCGTTGCGGGACATAGACCAGATCGTATCCAAGGGGCGTGGACCAGTCATCAAAGGGCAACTGTTCAAATACGCGGACTGCATCAGACCAAGCCTGTGAGGACGGCTCGCTATCCATGCCGCACGTGGTTGCGTTGATCACCACATTGGGCTGCATGTCCGTCAGCGCCTCTCGTACAAAGGCCGAGGCGACAACGTCCATCGATTCGGCCAAGGCCTGTGCCCGCTCGACGGTTCGGTTGATCACGACAACTTGCTCGGCCCCGCCTTCCTGCAACGCCCGAATGACTGCGCGCGCTGCGCCCCCCGCACCCACAACCAGAGCGGTGCAGCCGCTGGGTTCCACCCCTGCGTCGACCCGAAGACTGGTCAAGAACCCCTCCACGTCGGTGTTGAAACCCATCGTCTTGCCGTCACGGCCCCAAAGCACTGTGTTCACAGCCCCAACCTTCCGAGCGGCGGGGTCCAGATCGTCACACAACGCGGCCACCGCTTCCTTGTGTGGAACCGTCACATTGACCCCTCTGTACCCCTGCTCTCGAAGCCTATGAAAACGCTGTTCAACCTGTTCGGGCGGCACGTCCAACGCATCGTAACGACCTTCGATCCCCACCGCGTCGAACGCTGCTCGATGCATCGCGGGGCTCTTCGAATGACACACGGGGTGTCCCAATAATCCTGTCTTGATCATCGCAACCGCTCCCGAACCCACTGAACATCTGCGTGAATTTGAGCGACCAATGCGTCGATTCCGTCGAAGCGGACTTCTTCTCGGACCCTATCGATCAGATCGAGCTGCATTGACTCGCCATACACATCGTCGTCAAAGTCCAGCAGATGAGCCTCTACCGACAACTGGTCCTTTCCAAATGTCGGTCGGATCCCGATGTTGACCGCTGCGCGGTTGGGTTCGTTGTTCCGAACGGTCGCCCATGCGGCATACACACCATGAGCAGGCACCAATTCAGTCGCCAAACGAAGGTTGGCCGTCGGAACGCCTATTTGACGGCCACGTTGATCCCCTTTAACCACAACGCCACGGAGAGAAAAGGGACGTCCGAGCAAGGCCGCGGCCGACTGAACATCCCCCGGTGTTGTCAAGAGTTGACGAATGCGCGACGACGACACGACTTGATCCCCATCGACATGCGGTTCCAACGTTTCTACGTCGAAACCGTTCGCGTTGCCGTGCTCACTCAACATCCGAGCGTCTCCCCGGCGATTCTTGCCAAAATGACAGTCGGGACCAGCCAATACAAAAGCGGCGCCTATTCGATTGACGAGCAATTCTTCGATAAAGCGCTCGGCAGACCACTCACTAAAATCGCGGTCAAAGGGGATCTCCACCACCCAATCCACGCCACTCTGACCGATCAATGCCAACTTCTCATCGTAGGTACAGATCAGCGATGGGGCACGCTCTGGATGCAAAATCTTGATGGGATGGGGACGAAACGTGATGACAACACTGGTCCCGCCCCGCGCCTCCGTGACCTCTCGAAGTCGGGCCAACACCTGCTGGTGTCCGCGGTGCACACCATCAAAATTACCGAGGGTCACCACAGGACGGATCAATCCAGATGGAATGTCCTCTAGCTGGTGAATAATCTGCATCATGCAATCCTCGGGTTAGTCAATGGACCCGCACTCTGTCAAGAAGTCGATGGTTTCCTAGCCATTTTTTGCGCGCATCATTGGGTCGTGAACGAC
>CAUZBV010000014.1:0-18155 GCA_963578115.1 Myxococcales bacterium | reverse complement strand
TAGTTGACCGCAAATACGCAGTGCTCTTCGCTGCCATCCAATGCATCAAAGGCCGACTCGATGTCCTCGGGATAAATGTTCTTTCCGCCTTCGGTGACGATCATGTTATTGGCGCGCCCCACCAACTTGAGGTGACCCGACGCATCCACCGATCCCAAATCCCCGGTCTTGAGCCAACCATCCACAATGGTCTCGTCGGTCAATTCCGGCTCATCGAGGTAGCCCTGCATGATCGTGTCGCTTCGCACCCACACTTCACCAATGTTCTCGTCATTGACATCGCGAAGCTCCAAGTCCACCCCGTCGATGGGCTTGCCCACCGTGTCGCCGCGGAAAGGTTTCAGATCGTTGAGCGTGAGGACCGTACCCGCTTCGGTCAGGCCATACCCAATGACCACGGGCAATCCCAACTCGTAGAAAAACTCCGCCGTGGACCGGTCGGTAAACGCGCCCCCACAGAAAATGTAACGCAATCGACCACCAAAACTGTCGTGCACTTGACGAAGGACCAAGCGCGACAGGGGTTGGTTGGGTTTTCGCTGGGTGGCCAGTGTATTCAGCGACACCAGGCCGTCCCACACGGATCGTTTCCAACCCTCCAGCTCATCGAGCTTCTCACGGATAGCGCGCTCAAAGGCCTTGAGAATCATGGGAACCACCGCCATGTGGGTGATTCGGTAACGCTTCATCGTAGAGCGCAAAAACTGGGGCCGCAGAGTGCGCTGATGCACGATGGCGCCACCCATCAGCAGTGGGACCAAGAATCCACACATGAAGTCAATGGCATGGTTCGTGGGCAAGATCGAAAAGTATCGATCGGCTTCCTCCATGGGGAAGAGTCGTGCGAGCTGCTCGGCCTGGCAAAGGTAGTTCGCGTGAGTGAGTTGGCACCCTTTTGGCGTCCCGCCGGTTCCCGACGAATAGACGATGCAGGCCACATCCTCACGGGCTCGTTGCACAAGCGTGAACGAAGCGCTCGGGCTCGTCTCCCAACGCTGTGCCACGCCCAAGTCGGCGTCATCGGGCGCTTCGGTCACCAACACTCGCACGTTGGCGAGCACCTTTTGGGGATCGTCTTTCAGCTTGCGCCAGATGGGCCATTCGGTGATCAACACCCGCGGTTTCGCGTGCGCCAAGAGCGCCAACTGCTCGTCGTTCTTGAGCTTGTAATCCAGCGGCACCAACGTAGCACCCGCCCACAGAGCACCCAGGCCGCTGAAGATCCATTTGGACTGATTGGCCATAAGAATGGCGCAGCGGTCACCTGCATCAAACCCGTCGTCCTGCAGCAAAGCCCCCAGACGTTCGGCTTCCACCGTGAGATCCCGATAGCTCCAACGCCCCTCTTCGCGATCTCGATTCGCCTCGATAAGTGCTACGTTCGATTTGAAGGGGATCATGGCATCGCGAAGCGCTTCGCCCAAGCAAGACAGTCGACTGAGATTCATCATCGTTGGCTATCTCCGTTTCTCAATCTGTTCGGCGAGCGACGAGAACGTCACCACCCCTTCCAACTCGTAGTCCGGGATCTCCACGTCAAATTCCATTTCGACGTCGCTGAGAAGCTCCAACGCCTGAATGCTGTCGATACCCAGTTTCTGGAAAAAATCGTCCGCGGGATTCAGACCATCGCTCGGCACCCCAAAACGGGCCGCTGCCAAGGTGATCAATTTCTGTTCTGTCGCACTACTCATGGGGTCCTCACGGTAAATACGGTCGTATGTCGTCGGTTTCGACGAATCGTTTCAGCGCGTCCAACACCACCGGACTCTGAAAGAGCCGGACAAAATGGCGTTTCTCTTCGGCCAACTCCTCGGCGGGGAGCTGCTTAATAAATGCCTTGGCGGTAGACGCCGCGTTTCGATCAAATCGGCCGACTTGCTCTGCCACTCGGCGAGCCACATTCAATGCCTCACCCGGCGCCACCATCTGCGATGCCAAACCGACGGCCACGGCTTTCTTCGCGTTGATGCTGCGCCCGGTCAGCAGCAAGTCCTGGGTCAACGAAGTGCCCACAGCGCGCTTGAGCCGCGGGATCCCGCCAAAACCAGGGATGATGCCCAATCGAAGCTCCGGAAAGCAGAAGCGAGCGGTCTTGTCCACGATCAACAGATCGCAGGTCAGCGCCAACTCGAAGCCACCCCCAAAACACACCCCGTGAACCGCCCCAATGGTCGTGATCGGCAACATATCCAGCCGGTCAAACACATCGTGAATGCGCTCCAGGAATTCCCGCAGATCATAAAGTTGGTGCATCCGGCCCCACAACCGCTTCACTGTGTTGCCGTTCCCATTGGACCGGCGTGCGATCAATTCGTGGTAGAGCTCCCGCAAATCGGCACCGGCACAGAAGCCATTCCGTTGGGTGCTGTAAATAATGACCGCATGCGCCTTGCTGGGATCGATGGCGTCCACAAACTCTTCGAGAGCCGCCAGCATCTTCGTTCCGATCTCGTTGCAGGGATCGTGGCAGAGCTCCAACTCATACACACCCTCATTCAACGTCCAGGAGATGGGTTGATTCACTGATACATCCCCTCGATTTGACTGGAAAAGTGCTGCTCGATGACTTTTCGACGCATTTTTTGATTGGCCGTCAGCAGTCCATTCTCAGGGGTAAACAGCTCACCGGCCAGGACGTGTTTTCGGATCCGCCGATAATGAGGCAACTCGTCGTTGATCTGAGCCAACGCGTTTGCCACATCCTCGTCGCTGATGTCGCCGGTCACAATGGCGGACAAAAAGGGCCGGCCGTGGCCGATCACGATGGCCTGTTCAATACGCTCACTGCTCTCTAGGATCGCTTGTTCAATGGGCTCTGGCGCCACATTGTGACCCGACTCGGGCACCAACAAGTTTTTCACCCGACCGATGATGCGCCAGTTCCCACGCTCATCGACCTCAAATTGATCGCCCGTGTAAAACCAACCGTCCCGGATCACCTCTTGGGTGGCCTCGGGCTGATTCCAATAGCCACCACACACGTTGGGGCCCTTACAAATGAGCTCCCCGTCGTCTGTGATCTGGAGCTCGATGCCCTCGATGGATTTGCCCACAAACCCCGATCGGGCTTCACCGGGTTGATCCATGGTGACGATGGCCGTCGTCTCCGTAAGGCCGTACACCTGATAGACCGGGATCCCGATCATCTCAAACCAACGCTGGGTCTCTTCGCTCAAGGGCGCCGAGCCGCAGATCAGAAACTCCAAGCTGGCACCAATGCGCTTCTTGATGGTGGGAAAGATCATCCGCCCCGCAACCGCCAAAGCCAGTCGATCGCCCCATCCAGCGTCGCCCGCCAACGTTCGACTGAAGGCACGTTCACCGCGTCGATACAGACCACACACAACGCCGCCACGCTTTTCGAGCATGTCGTTAACGCCGCGTCGGATCCGTTCCAGGAGCGTGGGAACGTTGAGATAATAATTGGGATCGGCCGCCTGCAGCTCCTCTTTGAGTTGCAACAGGTCGGTGGACATCATGAGTGGATTGCCTCGATACAATGTGGTCCACAACACAATTCGCGAGCCTGCAAAACAAAAGGGCAGATAGTGAAAGACCTTGTCGTCGCCCGATCGCTCCCCGCCCATTGTATTGAGTTCACGGGCGCAGACCGGGACCATGAAGTCCACGTTGTCCCAACTGTAGACCACTCCCTTGGGCTCGCCGGACGTTCCCGAGGTGTAGATGATCGTCATGGGATCGTCGCCGGCCGCCTCGTGGACATCAAAGTCGACCGTGTCCACCTCGGTGGCAAAGACCTCGTCAAATGTGGCCAAGGCGGGGGCGTTCTTCCAGGCCTTGCCAATCGCCTCTCGAAGGGTGTCGTCCGCAGCGATGAGAAGCACAGGCTCGCAGTCGCCCAACATGACCGCCAACTCGTCCGGTGCTTGACGCGCATAGAGCGGTACGCAGATGGCGCCACTGCTCAAAATAGCCAGATCACAAGCCACCCAGCACGCGGAATTGGGTGCCAAGAGCGCCACCCGATCACCGGGCTGTACGCCGGCGTTTTTTAGGTAGGCAACCACTTGAGCGCTTCTGTGCAAAAGATCGCCACCCAGGCTCGAGACCCGTTGGTCTTTGTGCATTTCCACGAGCATCGCCTTTCCAGACGTCTCCCGTAGATTGGCCAATATGGTCTTCAAGAACGTCATGCGTTCCTCTCGAGTAATTCGGTCAACGTCGGTGACAAGGAGGGCAAGAAGTGCTCCCAATTCCGAGGAACATCCCGCTGCGGGAAGTCCGGGTAGACTTGACTCACCTCGTCCATGAAGTCGATGCCCATCTGTCCCATGAGCTTGAGCTGTCCGGGAATGACTCGAGCGATGTCGGCTGCGATCTCTTCGCCTTCCGTGTCCAATCGACGAAGAATGGTCAGGAGTCGCTCGCCCAAATTGTCATCGTCCACTTCCAAGAAGAGGTCGGGATGGTTCCGGTCGTTCATCAGGTTGCGAATGCGCTCATCCATTGTCACCCCGGCCGACGGCACCAAGCCGGGCATGGAGGTCACGATGGCGTGAAATCGAGAGCTAACCATCATGCCGCAGTTTCGCAACACGCTGACGAGGTCATACATGTCGTATTCGTCGCTAACAAAGAGCGGCGGTGCCTCCGGTAGGCGCTCAGCCAAGAGCTCGCACGATTCTCGATCCAACTTCTCCATCCCCACCAAAATGGGAAACACAGACTTCTCGCGACGAAACGCGGTGATGGCTTCCGCAAGCCCGTTCAGATAGCGTTCGTACTTGTCATCCGCCTCTTGAGATTGGTTGTGGAAGTAGATCGACTTGTAGTGTTCGCGTCGATATTGACCGCCAAACTGCTTGGCCACGCTCTTAAAGAGATCGGGTTTTACGGGCCACCAAAATGGATTGATGGGACAAACCACCAGAATCTTCTGCTCGCCGTCCCACCCCTTTTGCCGAAGCAACGATGCACCTCGCTCCAAGGGGGCCGGCTCAAAGGTCCACGCTGTATCCGTGCCGCCAGTAGTCCGGATGCCCAATTCTCCCAACACACCTCGCGAAGGCTCGTTACGACAGATGACCATCGAATGCTTGCAATACTTGCCCACGAAGCGACGCATGCTGTCGTCCATGTGCCCCGCCTCAGCGCCGTAGCCCACACTGAGCTTGCTCTCCGCGCCCGCCATTCCCAACGCGCCGGCCATCATGGTGGTCAACGCATTGGCAAACTTGGACTTGAACATGGAACCTTCGCACGCAATGACGCCATGGTGTTTGGGGCATTCCTCAAAGAGAAAACGTGGAAACACCTGAGGAAGAAGAACTTGCCGAACCGATCGGAAATACCCTGCGGACAACTCCTTGTCGCTGGTCATCAACGTGAGCTCCAAGTGTTCGTCAGTCAGGATGGTCCGGAACTGACGAATCATCTCTTCCACACGCACGTCAGCACCGGTGTTGCGCGTTCCCACATAGCCGGCCAACAAGAGCTTGAGCGCCTTGCCCGGCTCCCACGCTTCCACGCCCACATCGAGCGCTCGTTTTATACCCGCCGCATCGATCAGCGATCCCATCACGGCCTGCAACGCACGCTCTGGATTCAGGGCTTTTGTAACCTCTTGGATCAACGGAAGCATTAGGCCACCTTGCGGGCCTGTTTCTGCTCAGGCCAGGGTTGATAGGGGTAGGTAAAATCGCCGTCCACAGCGAAATTCAACAGATCGTGTGCGTATTCGGTGAAGGGCGGTGGCTCCTCGCCCAATTCAGCGCAAACACGGCTGTTATCGAACACCGTGTTGAAGTTGAGGTAGGGCAAAAAGACCTTCAAAAGCGAAGCCGGCAGGGCAACTCCCCACTTGCGAGGCGTGTTGGATAGCACGTTAACCAACGAGCCAAAGGGCCCTTCTAGCCAGGGCGTAAATCGTGGATTTGCTCCGTACCCGCTTTGAGACAACCCGTTGACGACTTCACGATACGTCAGTGCAGCGGTGCCAGCGCTCAGGTGATAAACCCCATGGGCTGGCTTGTCTTTTTGATGAATCTCCACGACCGCTTTTCCCACATAGTTGGCGGGCACGATGTCCACACGCCAATCTGGATGGAAGGGCAGAACTGGCATCTTGGCCAGCATGACAAAGGCGCGAACCATGTCGAATTGAGTGGTCTGTGGAAACCGACTGTCGCCCAACACGATGCTGGGACGAAATACGGTCAGTGACACCTCGGGCAAGAGTTCATGCACCATGTGTTCGCAGAATTTCTTCGTGCGAGCGTAAGGATCGTAATCGCTTCGTGACCATTCAATGGATCGGTCTTCGGTGACGATTTCATCCTTACGATGTCCGGCCACGGCCACAGTGGAGATATCACTGAAACGACGAAGGCCGTGATGATCTTGGGCTGCACGAGCCAGCTTGACCACTTCGAGCGTGCCCCGAAGGTTCACGTTCAAGCAGGCCTTGGCCGACTTTCGATTGAGTGACGCTGCGCAGTGGATCACCGAGTCCATGGATTGGACCAAGGCCTTCTTTGCCGCGGCGCTCAGACCCAGATCCGGCTGGGTCAAATCACCGGTGTAGACATCGATGCGATCCCGAAGGTGCCCGGTGAATTCAGAGAAGTCCATGTGCAGTTGCAGTGACTTCCAGAGGCGTTTCTCCGCCTCTTCTTTGGAACCAGCGCGCACCAAACATGCCAACCGATCCTCGTGGTCACGAAGCAAACCCGTCGCAATGTACGAGCCAATGTAGCCGGTGGCTCCCGTCAAAAACACAGCCATTAGCCAACCTCCCTTTTCGCGTGGGTGGCCGTTGCATCCGCCTGGGCCTGATTGGGCCCCGGCATCACGAACGCCACCTCTGGCGTATAGGTTTCTACCCGCTTTCCTTCGATGGCCGGATACGACCAACGACGAAGTCCTGGAATATGGATGTTCATCCAGTAATGACGCCAGTCGATCGACTCGGGCTCAAAGCGAAACGCCGCCTCTTCCACGTCATGCTCTTGAAACCCACGACATCGAAAAACAAAGCGATTGTCGTGAATAAATGGACGGAACAGATCCAGCATTTTCTCCACCACGTCCAACTGGCGGTCGGCCTGTTCGGTCGCCGAAGCCCATTCGTCCATACTTTTCCCCAACTTGGCGGGAACACGTTCAGACAAACCACGAAGCGTCGATACAATGCCCCTCGAGACCGAACGAATGTTGGGCACCGACAAGAGATGTTCGCCCTCCACACAGACGCCATCGAGTCGTGACAACACCACGCGCTCCATGGCGCTGCTTCCGGACTTTCGCAAATGCTTGCGATGGGCCAAAGAGACCAAGTCACAGGCACGGTCGATGGTCAGTGGGTTCCGGTCGGACGTACCGCAATGGTAGGCCGGTCTGTGTTCTCCCAGCATCAATGCAGCGCCCGCGATGGCTATGGCGTTGCACACCAAGTCCACCGGAATCACATCAAATGGATTGCCAGCCTTGGCGGGCAAGTGGCGGAACCAAGTTTGCATTAAATACGACAAGGGACCGCATGTGTTAAACCCCTCATTCCATCCCGGAAAAGGATAGGAGAGAGCACTTTCCACGATGGCGGGACGAAACATCGTATACTTCAACCCATCCGCTCGACGGGCGATCAACGATTCGGCCAGACTCTTGGTATAGGTGTACGTGTTCGGCCAACCATGCGCCAAAGCGCGGCGTTCGCCTTCCTCCGCCAAACGGTTCTTTAGCCGCTGCTGACGCTGGCGATGGGTCATGTTTCGAATCAACGTGGCATTGCTCTCGTCCAGACCACGTCGACGGATCTTATCGAGCACCTCTTGCTTGAGTTCCTCCTCCGATTCGCTGGATTCCAACTCCGCAGTGACGTCATCAATGGTCTGTTGAAGATCGGTGAATTCCGCCTCGGAATCGAAATCCGGGTTCGCCGGCGCATAGTTGGCGTGGACCTCTTCCTCGATCATGCCCGAGCGATTGCCGACCACATAACACGTCGACACATGCAGCAGGGCCGCGTCCTGGCAACTACGCACGAACTCCGCTGCATGGAGACCACCGTTCACGTTGGTCCCCAACGCATCCCGGAGATCGGGGTTAAAATCGACCAATCCGGCACAGTTAACCACCAGATCGAGTTGGGTCCGAAGGCGCTGTGCCACGGACTCTTCCAACCCAAAGTTTGGTAGACTGACGTCACCTTCCACGACTTCGACACGTTGCGCGATGTATGCGCTTAGCTCCTCGCCAAAACGCTCGTGGAGATTCTTGAATGCATACGAGGAACCCACCATTTTTTCGAAGCGGTCGACCGCGGGACGTAGGCCTTTCTTTCGGATAAGCACATGAATGCATCCGATCTCTGGAACCCGGTCCAACATCATGGCCAGCCAAACCTTGCCGAGAAAACCCGAGGCTCCCGTCAGCAACACATGCTTGCCGGCGTATGTATGGTTAATGGATATCGATGCCATGGAATGCTCCTTACAGCGTGTATTCCATAATGGGCCAATCAGCCTGAGAGGCGGCCCGTCGAAGGGTGTAATCGGGATTGACTGCGCAGGGATTTCCTACGGCCGCCAGAAGAAGCATGTCGGGACCGTGGGCTGCGTAGGCCACTGAACGCTCAAGATCCACACCATGCTCTTGCGCATACTGAGACGCCCATCGACCGCTGTCATGACCGCCCACGACCGGATCCAACAGACGACCCGTTGCCTCGCCGGCGCGCAACTCCAACACATTGCATACCAAGCTCTCTGGCAACTCGTCGATATCCAACGTTTCGGCCAAATGGGCTACCAGGGGTCGCGTGAATTGCTCAATGCCCTCGGACAACAACACAATTTTGTGGCCGGCCGCCTTGGCCTTTCTCAACAGATCCATCCCACTGTCCAGAATGCGCTCCTGAAGAATGTCTTCAAAATACTCTTCACCCAGCACGGCCAAACGGTCCTCGGACATGCCGCGTGCAGCGACATACGCCAATCGATTCGCAAGAACCCGATCGTTTTGCCCAAGCAATCCATACACGGGGGCTGTGAGTGCCACCTGGCCCAAACGCAACAGTCGTTCGGTCAATCCTTGTCCATTGGACGCGATGTACACTGAAGCGGACAATACGCCCCGGTCAACCAGGGTTCCTTCCACCCGAACAAAAGCCACAGTAGTCGTCTTTTTCATAGGCTCCTCGCCACACCATGTCGTCGGCGCGGAGGCGCCACCCTACCCGACCAGAAGGAGAAAGAAAAGCAAAATTAGACTGACATGTCAGTTCAATGTAAAAACGTAGTTATTTCAATGAAATATGTGATTATTGGCTCTGAAAAACCCGCTCCTCAACCCCTGTTTCCGGCAAAAACATCCTCGGCCCCGGTTTCGTTGGACCACGGGGTGCGTTCCAGCTAAGCTGTATGCATGAACAAGATCAACGGGTGAGTATGGGAACGGACGAGACCAAATCGAAAGTCGCGAAACGCGGTCACGCCGTCCAGACGGTGGAAACAGCCATGCACGATCCGTCCTTGCTGGAGAAAATAGCGCTTCGGGTGGACTCTGGCGACGTGGAATTGCCAGCCATGTCGTCCATTGCACGATCGGCTAGCCGCCTTCGAGCCATTCCCGATTTGTCAGGGCGAGAGCTCCAACTGCTCATCGAAGGGGAACCGGCCGTTGCCAGTCAGGTGATTCGATTGGCCAATACCGCCTACTACAAACCCTATGGTCCTCGCGTGACCAACCTTCGAATGGCGCTGGTGCGACTGGGAAATCGTTCGGTGGCGAACCTCATTGAAACCATCGCCATGAGTGATTTTTGCCAAATGGGGCCGGATGGGGCGAAACGCTACCTACGCCAAATGTGGACAAACACCCTGTACTCGGCCATTGCGGCCCGCGCGTTGGCCACCATGACCAAGAGCGCGGATCCAGAAGATGCCTACTTGTTGGGCCTCTTTCACAACGTCGGTGAGCCCTTGCTGATTCGCCTCTTGGCCGAGGAAAAAATCGATGGCGTGTTCGATCATCAGAATGAACACAGACTCTTTGCTTTTATGCGAGAGTGGCACGAACCGATGGGCAAGCGCTTGCTCCATACCTGGAGTTTTCCACAGACGGCTGTCGATCTGGCCGGAGATCACCACGGCGCGTTTGACTCCAACCTTCAGGCCCTCGTGTGTCTGTCCTTTGAAAGTGCCCTGTCGTACGGGTATTCCTACTTTGACCATCAACCCCAAGACGATCGCAGGACCCTCGCCACCGAAAAACTCGGGCTGGACGCAGAGGCATTGGATGCGCTCCCAACAGACATCGGCACCACACTGAACGAAGCGTTGGGAATCACCGCCCGCTTGTAACATGAGGCCTGTCTTGTGTGCACAGTGACGCTGCTGCATTGACACCGAATCCGGTGGAGGCTACATCCCAAAGCATGTTCGATTGGACGCTCGCCCCCCATCCCTTTTTGAAGGCACCGAATGGTCCCCTGGTCTTGGTGGTCATGGACGGAATGGGCGTCGGTCCCCAGGATGATGGCAATGCCATCTGGCTCGCCAATACACCCGTGCTGGACCGCCTCCATCAAACATCACTACGCACCACGCTGGGCGCCCACGGCCAATACGTGGGCCTTCCTACGAATCAGGACATGGGCAACTCTGAAGTGGGTCACAACGCCCTTGGGGCGGGGCGCGTATTCGACCAAGGCGCAATCTTAGTGAACAGCGCCATTGAGACGGGGGCACTATTCCGCAGTGATTTGTGGCGCCAACTCATGTCTGGAGGCACGTTGCATCTCATTGGTCTGCTCTCGGACGGCAATGTGCACAGCCACGAGAAGCACTTGCATGCGCTCCTACGAGCCGCACATGCGGACGGAGTGCGACGAGCACGCGTACATGTCCTCCTCGATGGTCGAGACGTTCCCGACCCGTCGGCGCTTGTGTACGTCGATCGATTGGAAGCCCTTCTGACCTCGTTAAAGACCGATTATCGCATCGCTTCCGGGGGGGGGCGCATGGTCACGACCATGGATCGCTACGAGGCCGATTGGTCGATCGTGGAACGTGGATGGAATGCACACGTACACGGCCAAGCACGACGATTCCCATCCGCTCGAGAAGCCATCGAGACCTATCGCAGTGAGCAATCTGGCATCAGCGATCAATACTTGCCCCCATTCGTGGTGGATCCGATCAGCCCCATTCAAGATGGCGACAGCGTGATCTGCTTCAACTTCCGGGGGGATCGCGTCATTGAACTGAGCCGCGCATTCGAAGAGGCCAAGGAGCAGTTTTCCGGTTTTGAACGTGGACGGTGCCCAACCATTCAATACGCAGGAATAGTGCAGTACGACGGCGATCTGCACTTGCCGACACGCTACCTGGTCGAACCACCCGCCATTGACCAAACCTTCGGCGAATACTTGGCCTACAATCGCGTCACCCAATGGGCCTGTAGCGAAACGCAAAAATATGGTCACGTCACCTATTTCTGGAATGGGAATCGCTCCGGGTATATCGACAAAACAACCGAAACCTACTTGGAGATTCTGAGTGATGTGGTGCCCTTCGACCAAGCACCTCGAATGAAAGCCAAGGAAATCACCGACGCCGCCATCCAAACCATTGAGAGCGGCACAACCCGGTTTCTGCGGCTCAATTACCCCAATGGCGACATGGTGGGTCACACCGGCAACCTGGACGCCACAGTGAAAGCCGTGGAAGCCGTGGATGTTAATTTGGGCCGACTGATGCAGGCGACGTTGGCGGCCAAGGGGGTGCTGATGGTCACCGCCGATCACGGGAACGCGGATGAAATGTTCCTCCGAGACGAAAGTGGCGTGTTTCTTCAAAGCGAAAACAATCAACGCCGGGCTCGCACCAGCCACACGTGCAACCCTGTGCCGCTCTACATTGCTGGCGGACAAGCGGGCCTCCGGCTGACACACAGCGGGGGACTGGCGAATGTGGCCGCGACGGCGCTCGCCCTGCTCGGCTACCAGGCGCCGGCAGAATACGAGCCCTCGCTCTTCGTCGAGCCCATCCCTTAACGAAAAAAAAAGCGGGCAGGCCTCCTGGCCTGCCCGCTTTGCGATTCGAACGCTTCGGTTCTAGAGAGCGATTACTCGCAGCACACAACCTTCACGCCATTGCTGGCGCCCTTACCACAGGCCGTACCCAACGCAGCGTCTTCGAGCTCAAGTCCTTTGCTGGCACACATCTTGTGCGCGATGGCTTTGAGGACGTCGTTGGCGATACACATTTTGCCGCCACCGTAGTAACCGGTTGCACATTGTGCGTCCGAAATGTCGTCGGCGCTGTCGTCGACCGGCTTGGTGTCCGTGGGCTTGCTGTCCACAGGCTTGGTGTCCGCAGGCTTGGTGTCGGGCTTCTCGACATCTTGCACGTCGTCACTGTCATCCTGGTCAACCGGCTTCATGTCCGGCTTCTCTTGGATGTCCGAGGCGCTGACGCAGCAGGTCACTTTGACCGCGTGGAAACCACCCTTGCACTCGTAACCGAGCGAAGCGTTCTCAAGGTGCGCATTCGCTTTGGCGCAGGTCTTGTTCGCCATCGCCTTGAGGTCGGCCGGGGCGAGACAGATGTCTTTGGAACCCACGAGGGTGCTGAAACACTTGTCCGCGGGCTGCTCAATTTCCGGCTTCTCCGGCGTGGGCTTGGTCGGAGTGGGCTTGGTCGGAGTGGGCTCGACGGCGTCGATGCAACACTCAAACTTGGCCAACGAATGACCCTTCTTGCCACAAGACTGACCCAGGCTCAGGGCGTTCAGGTTACCACCGTCGTTTGCACACACTTTGTATGCCCACATCTTGAAGTCGTCGTACTGGAGACACACTTTCTCATCGTCACCGAGGAAAGCGCTGTAGCACTTCTGCTCGGGCTGTGCCGCAGTCACGCCAGGCTTGCTGGGCGCAGGCTTGGCTGGAGAGGGCTTGGGCGAATTGACTTGGGCGTCTTTGCAACACTCGAACTTGGCGAAGTTGTATCCACCTTTGCACTCGTGTCCACCTTTGATGGCGCTCAGTTGCCCGCCAGTATTGACACAGGTCTTGTTCGCCCAGTACTTCAACTCGGCTGGATCGTGACACATGTCTTTCGAGCCCACCACGTCGGTGTAACACTTTTGCTGTGGAAGCACGGGATCCACCGAAGGCTTGGGCTTGGTTGTCGTGGGTTTAGTGTCGATTTGGGGTTTTGCGCAACAGGTGAACTTGGCAAAGCTGTAACCCTTCTTCGTCGTCGGCTGAAGAGAGTCTTTGCCGGGAGCACCTTTGCTCTTATCGGACGCACTGAGTTTCGAGCTGGTCGTGCAGGTTTCACCAACTTTAAACGCGCTCAAACGAGTTCCATGATCGGCACACACTTGATCAGCGTATGCTTTCCACGTGGACTCACTCTTGCAACTCGTGTCGCTGCCCATGGACGCTGTCTTACATTGAGCGGTCAATCCCGCGTCAATTTCTTCGAAGGTCACATTCAATCCAGGAGCGTCTTCGGCAGGTGCGCAAGCGCCCGCTACGATGACAAAAGAGGTTACAACGAGAGCCCGCAGGGCTTTCGTACAGAAATCGTTCCATTGATGTTTATTGATATCGTAACGCATGTTTTCTTCCTCGCGGTTCGGGTTGACATCCATCTCGTATCCCGACGAAACGTTCGTGGGGATGCGGGGTGGGCGGGCCTCACCAGCCACGTCTCTCCCTTCACAACCCCAGCCATCTTCGTTGAATAAAAATGATTAATTTAAACTTTCACCGTGTTTTCAACAGGTTACACGACGTAATCAAGGGCGCTCCCCTTGACCCCAATGGACGCCACTGCTACATCCGGGTGGTGCGAATCGTTGGAGGTACGCTTCGGGGACGACGCATCGCCGTCCCCTCTGAGCAGGTAAGGCCGACCACAGAACGGGTTCGGGAGGCACTGATGAGTCTACTGGGGCCCCAGTGGGAAAATCGTCGTGTATTGGACTGTTTCGCAGGCTCTGGAGCGTTTGGGTTTGAAGCGCTGAGTCGTGGGGCGAGTGCGGTTACCTTTGTGGACAACCACCGAAAAACAGGCCGTCATCTGTCGGACACGACGGCAGCACTCGACGTCAAAGACCGTGTTTCGCTACACATTGGAGACGCAACGACGGTACTCAAACACCTGAGCGAAGCGGGCGAATGGTTTGACGTGTTGTTTTTCGATCCGCCCTACGGACACGATCACCTGGCACAGATTCTCCCCTTGTGCAGTGCCATTACAGCCCCCAACGGAGCGGTGGTGACTGAACATGAGCCCAATGAAATGCTGCCGGATTCTGCCGATGGGCTTGTACTCTCGGATCGTCGGCGGTATGGAAGCACAGCGATTAGCATTTACAGACCCACGGATAGCGCGGAGGCACACGCATGAATCGAGCTGTGTACCCTGGATCGTTTGACCCAATTACCACTGGGCACATCGACATCATTGAACGAGGATTGGCGGTGTTCGAGCAACTGACGGTTGCTGTGGCTATCCATCCGGACAAGACTGGACTCTTTGGCATTGAAGAACGCATTGAACTGATCCACAAGGCCGTGGGGCACGACTCTCGAATCACAGTGGACTCCTTCGAGGGGTTGCTCGTGGACTATTCAGAGCGCGTGGGAGCCTCGGTCGTGCTGCGTGGGCTTCGAGCCGTCTCGGACTTCGAGTATGAATTTCAGATGGCCAACATGAATCGACACCTGAACTCGTCGGTGGAGACCTGTTTTATGATGACCGGTGCCGGACTCTTCTACGTGTCCTCTTCGCTCGTACGCGAGGTCGCGCAGCTTGGTGGAAACATCGATGATTTGGTGCATCCAACCACCGCCGTTGCGCTCCAAGCCAAGTACAATCGATAGCTCCGGAGGAAAGCTCATGAAGTTGTCAGAGCGCGCCACCCAAGTTCCAGGCTCTCCAACGCTGGCGGTGACCGCAAAAGTCGCTCAATTGCGTTCCCAGGGCATTAACGTCATTGGGTTTGGCGCGGGCGAACCGGATTTTGAAACGCCCGCACACATTCGCGACGCGGCAAAACGTGGACTGGATGAAGGGTGGACACGCTACACACCGGCGGGCGGGCTGCCCGCGGTGAAACAGGCCATCATTGATCATATGGCAAAACACTTTCAGCTGCACGCCGAACCCTCCGAAGTCATGGTGAGTTGCGGGGGCAAGCACGCGCTGTACAACGCGATGATGTGCTTGTGCAATCCGGGTGATGAGGTGTTACTGCCCGCGCCCTACTGGGTGACCTACCCCGTACAGATACAATTGGCGGGTGGAAAAACGGTGGTGGTTCCGACCACAGCCGAAGAGGGCTTTCGGGTACAAGTATCCGATCTGGAAGCAGCCTGGACGCCCAACACGAAGGGATTGATTCTCAACAGCCCAAGCAATCCAACGGGAGCGGGCTACACGGAAGACGACCTACTGGCCATCGCTCGCTTTGCCGTCCAGCGCGATCTGTGGGTCGTCAGCGACGAAATCTATGCACGGCTCACCTACGATGACTATCAGAGTCGATTTTTCGCGACCTTGACTGTCGATGGTCACTCGATGGCGGATCGCACCTTGACGGTCTACGGCTTGAGCAAAACCTATGCAATGACAGGGTGGCGCATTGGCATCGCTATTGGAAACGCCACGTTGATCAGCGCCATGACCCGACTCCAGGGACAGGTCACATCCAATCCTGCAACGGTGAGTCAAGCCGGCGCCATCGCCGCGTTGACCGAATCGGATGCGTTTCTGGCGCAATGGTTGGAGGCATTTGATGCACGTCGGCGATACATCGTGGACCGACTCAACGCCATCGAAGGAGTGCACTGCAACCTACCGCAGGGCGCATTTTATGCGTTTCCCAACTTTTCGGGTGTTCTGGGACGCCGTCTTGGCGAACGCACGTTGGAAACCGATTGGGATCTGACCGATTACTTGTTGGACGATGCGCGGGTCGCCATCGTCCCCGGCACTCCCTTCGGCGCACCGGGCTTCGCTCGATTTAGTTACGCTTCTTCCATGGAGACCATTGAAACCGGCCTGGATCGAATTACAGAGGCCTTGAAGAAGCTGTCCTAGCGCTGCTACGCGTTGACATCCGATCCACTCACTTTTGCAAGCGACCGGGCTTCCACCCCTTTTGCCACGCCACAATCTCCACCTGATCGGAGCATAACTCATCGAATCGTCCTTGGGGGATGGTCACAGTGACCGTCAGGCGACGTCCTTCGTCGGTGGCCAACAAGTGCGCGAGCGCACTCCCCTGTTCATTTCTAGGGATGTAGGCACGAAGTCCCACATAGTCATCCCCGGTCAGAGAAATGGCGTAATGAGTTCGTTCCGCATCTCGATAGCGACATTGATAATATCGGTCCAGCCGCGCACGAACTCGAAACGACAGGGTCGAATCGATGTATTTCGCGCGAACTTTCTTGAACGAAGCGATCGTTGGGCGATTGTTGACCGGTACACGGTCCCTCGCATTTTGGATCCGACGCTTGAGAGCGCCCTCAGCCGCCAGCGTGGGTCCATGATCGTCCCAACCGATGCGATGATCGATGACATCGACCTGTGTCGAGCAGATGGTACTCACGGTCTCGGTGCGCATCACAACAGTCACCGTCATCGGAAGCGTCTTCTTTTTCTTCAACGCGATCCAGAGTTTTTCTCCCGCCTTGTCTCGCGGCACATACCCATCCAAATAAGCCGAACCGTCCCCACGGAGCCGCACGTGATACACGGAGGACTTTCGTCCTTTGTAATGGCAGTTGTAGTACTCGCCCGGTACGGCCGTGACGCGTAAACCAACCCGTCGATCCAGCCAATCCAATCGATCCGCGATGTACAACGAGAGCGGGAGTGAATTCCGGGCCGCTTGAATATCCACCCTTTTGCGGCCTTTTGCCACGGCTGAGGTGTCTTCAGTCGCCCATTCTATAGGAAGTGCCACAGCCGATTCAGGCCGTGTTCTTGCGGGTTTCGAGCCAGATTCTACGCTCCGTGCTTGCGGGGATGGTGCCGGCGTAGACTCCAATTCGTCCTTGCGGCAACCCGAGGTGATGACGATTCCAGCCATCACGACCAAAAAAAGGTTGCGTGGTCTTGTGAAACCGAGCTGGACCGTCTGAATACGCACCGTTCTCAGAGTTGTCCTTGAATGGTTAGAAAAAAGCGAACGTCGTGGCTTCCTTCGACGCGAAAGCGCTTCCCGAAGTCGTCGTAGGAGTGATTGTAAAATGGATTGAACTCATTCTGTCCGCGTTTGTTGGCCCAGCGCACATTTCCCTGGCCATCGAGATCTTTGCCGGCGTCGGCGTAGGTGATGAAGTGGCTCATGGTGAAATAATAGGCCCCAAGGGCACGAATGGTGAGGTTCTCAAGAGCGTCGTACGTGACACTCAACTGGCCACCCACACGACCGTGTTGCTCGACATCGGTTACCCCATCGGTCCGCTTGGGGACCTGGTCAAATCGGGTTCGAGTGTACAATGTCCGGTCGCATTGATTGGCAGGGCTACACTCACTCGTTCCCAACGCGTCAAAGAGTTCTGAGAACTGCCGTCCATCGGTGGTAAAATCGGCCATCGCCCGCAGATCCACTCGAAGCCGTTGTCCGATCTCGCCCGGAGCGCCCCATGGAGAGAACTCCGCCCCCATTGCGAATGCCATGGAGTGCCCAGGGGCCACACGAGTTTGCGTGACGACGGTATGTTGAAATGGTCCGCTGGGTTCGGCCACTCGGTACGTGCCATTGAACGTCAAATACGGCTCGACGATGCGCCCGATGGGCTGACTGATGGCTGTAAAGAGCGTGAATGCATGCACACCACCACCCACTCCCGTTCCGCCCGCGCTGCGCGCCGATCCAGTCGGCGCCAGATACTCCGCCCCAATCACGACCGATGGCAACAGGGAGTCCCGCTGTGCGTGAATCGGCGCCCACTTGAGTCCCGCGCTCAAATCACCGATGCCAATACGTCTAGCACTCTCAAAGGGCACTGTGAAGAGTGTGGAGGTCAGGCCAGTGGACACCAATGAGTTCCCGGTCGAGACACCCGTATCGTGGTTGAGTTCGGACTGCCAACTCAGCACGAGGGGCAAGGAGGCATAGAGCTCCAAGTCCTTGTAGAGCCCGGTCCTGAGATCCAGGTG
>CAUZBV010000013.1:0-18235 GCA_963578115.1 Myxococcales bacterium | reverse complement strand
CGTCGAAGTAGTGCGTTGACCACGGGAGACATGGTGCTACGTGCCGTCTGAGCAAACATGTGGACGGTGTGGGGGAGGGAAGATCCATTCTGAAGCGCACCTTCGAGTTCCTGTGCGTCGAGAAGCTCCCTGCTTTGGTCCGCACTGAATAGCGGATCATCGTACGACCACAAATCAGCGGAACCCAACTCAATGACCTCCAAGGGCAAGAGCCTCGTGCACGCTTCCACACGCGGATCCACGTCCCCGAGAATGGAAAATTCTTCTTTGGCGATTTCTTGATCGCGGTTGTTGCAAAACACCAGGACTTGGCAATCCCGCGTGGACCGGCCCAACGTGTGAACCAAATGCCTCTTTGCGTTGACCTCCACCGGGAAGCGTGCGCCGTTGAACTGCCAAGAGGAGATCGCGCCGGCAACCGGCTGCCAGGCGAAACAGGCGATGACGGCCACCCCCATGGTCCGCCACAGTCGATTCCGATAGTGCCACGCGGCGGCCGCGCCTGCCCACGCGAGCCCGTGCATCATGGGGACGAAGGGTGCGTACAATCGCGCACTCAAATCCGCACGGCTAAAGCTGGCCAACACCGGACCAGCCAATAGCCCACCTGCGCCTACAAGCAACGTGAGAACCACGAGCCGTTGGTCCTTTGTCCCTCGAATCAAGAGCGTCACCGCGGCCCCCAAGGCGACCAAAATCCAAGCCAACACCCAGAGCCAACTGGAAAAGCCGATGGACTCGTAATGGTTGTAATGACGCAACAAGGGACTGGCGACAAAGAGTAAAACGCCGCCCCCGAAGAGCCCCCACTCCCAATGGGGGCGCTGGGCTGTATAGAGCCAGAGCAATGCGCCAGCAGGTCCCAACACATAGAAGATCTGCGACACATTCAGGAATGCCAAATGAAGCACACGACTCCATTGGAACCCAAATCCGGATAGATTGAACTCCGAAACCGTGCTCGGATCGGGCGTGGCCAAGAAGATGGGGAAAACCGCCGCCAAGAACACCGTGATATAGCCGACCACATAGAGCCAATACCGTCGATTTTCTCGGGAGTGCCAGACGGCATAGCTGATCAGATAGGCGAGCATCAAGATGGCAGACGTCTCTTTGGTGAGCAGAGCCAAAAGGGCCAGCGGAACGCTCCGTTTCCAATGCCCTCGTCGAAGTTCGGCCGCCGCCAAGAGCACAAAAATTCCCCCGACCATGTCAAATTCGGGAATCGTCCAGGCGCTGAACAGAACCGTTGGGGTCAACATGGCCGTCAGCGCACTGAGCAGGGAGACTCGTTCGCTGAATCCGTGGTGGCGCAAGAAGTGTCGAGCCGCAAAACCATACCCGATCAGAAAGAGGCCGTGGGCAAATGTAAACCATTGTAAACCAGCGTCATCCCTCCCAAAGATCAGCGACCCCAGTTTCACCAACAATGTGGAGAGTGGGCGATAGGCCCGAGTGTACATGGGCTCTGGATTCCAGACCGGCTTGAGCAATGAAATGAAATCCGACTCGACCTGGTCCACGATCAGGAAGACGTAATGAACAATGGAATCCACACCATCGTTCACACCAGCCCACGCCAGCAACACACCCATCCCGACGATGACGCCGGTACCCAAGCGCTCTATGCTGGGCCAGTTGGACTCCACGACATCGGTTGGGGCCGACATGTTGTCGCTCCCGCTTGGGCCTGGGCCTGGGCCTTGGCCTTGGGAAGGTTCGACTGAATCCGTCATGGAGATCAGAACCCCGTCAAATCTCGAGCGATCCGGACCCACTTGCGGCGCCTGCCTTCGCCGCGAACAGCACCCTGTGTACACGTGCGTATACACAATCCAGAACCCGTGCACCGCTTCAGATCGATCTGATGGTTCTCATCGATCGCTCCGGATGGGCACTGGGTTGCACACTTGCAGGCATTGGGCGTGACCGGACCGGTCAGAATCGGTTTGGTCCGCCCACGAACTCCCATCCCCGCCATTCGCAGCACTTTCGACACGGTTGGAATGGTAATAAGTTGGGTGCGAAGACCATTGTCTTCACGGGCGCGCTCAAAGGGGCGCATGGGCAGAGGCAATCCCTCCGGATCCATCCGCCAGTCCCTCTTCCGATCGCCGTCACCCGCGTCATGCGCCTGCCGAATGTGCTCCACTTCCTCCGATTCGAAGCCCATGATCTGCGCGCCCACAGAATCCACGGACACGGTGTCACAGCCTGCAATGATGACGTTCATCTGCACCGGATTCCCATGGGTCGGGCCGTGCCCTTCCATGGCCACGATCCCATCGATAAACGTGGCGCGAATGCGATCGTTAAGCCGCCGATACAACTCCACCACATCACGTTCCACACCACGCCGGTGAAACTTGTGGCGATCGGGCACACTCAATAGCCCCATCAGACCCTTCATGCCCAATGTCACGCCCGTGCGATTGTGCGTCTTCAGTTTGGGCAGACAAATCATGCCATCGGCACCGAGCGCCCCATGGTGCACATGGTAGATGGGCCCGTTCGAATCATCGTACTTGAGCGGCCGCAACGGAATGCAATCGGTTCTGGCGTCGGCGTGATCGACCTCCAAGCGCCGAAACAACTCCCCGGCCCCGGTTAACTCCAAAACCTGCTGGTAGTCATGAATGTGGCTGGGAGCCTCCACAATGACCGGACGTCCTCGTTTGCGTCGTACGTATGCCACCGTTTCCTCGATCATCCACAACGCAGTCGTCGCTCCGGTGTGTTCCGGAAATGGAGAGCCTAGATTCGGCTTAATGGCGATGACTTCCTTGGCACGCACACGCGCCAAGGACGCCAACGCATGACGAAAGGCCGCGCGCATGGCGTCTGGATCCGCATGCCGAAGCACGTGAACAAACTCGGTGTCGAGTTTCTTGGGGGTGACGTTGTTGTCGGTCATACAGACTTTTTGACGTTCCCAATCGATTTCATGAGAAATCGGGCACTCAATTGCAGGAACTTCATCTCACTTCGAACGTTCCCCGGCAACCCCGAAAGGCGATTTCGAAGAAATCGGCTCACAAAACCGGGACGCATGATGAGTTCGCGGTAAAATCGCTTTTGAAAGCGCATGAGCTGCTGCGTCGGAACGGCACTCACGTTGATGATATTGTTGTAGTGCGAGAACTCGTCTGGCCTCAACTCAAGCTCTGGCATCTGTTCGTACTTGAACGTCTCTTCGTAGTAAGGCGATCCCGGGTAGGGCGTAAAAAAACCGACTTGCAGAATGTCTGGATCAATCTTCTTGGCCAGAGACAACGTCATTTCCATGTCTTCGATGGTCTCCGTTGGGTTGGCCAACAAATAGAACGTCACCAAAAAGAGTCCGGCTTCCCGAGTCCACCGAGCCGCGTTGAGCGCATCGTCCACCGTCTCTTGCTTTCGCAAGATCTCCAAGATCCGCGGAGAGCCGGACTCGACGCCATAACTGACCGTACAGCAACCGGCTTTTTTCATGCGTTTGAGCAACGTCAAATCCACACAATCGGCCCGAGTCTGGCAGGTCCATGACACGCGGAGACCGCGCCTCAGGATCTCATCGCACAAGATCGTGACGCGTTCCTTGGAGATGGTGAAGATGTCATCCTTGAAATGCAGGACTGTAGCGCCCAGCCCCACCAAGTATTCCATTTCATCGACCACGTTCTCCGCGCTTCGATAGCGCATCTTTCGACCGTAGGTGTTGCGCAACGTTGGCGAACAATACACACAGGGGTATGGACAGCCGCGACTGGAGAGCAAGAATCCCCATCGCCGCTTGCGACGCACATCTGTGGGATGAAACACCGTGTAATCATCGCCCATGAAACGCTCATGGGCGGGAAAGGGCAAGGTGTCGAGATCTTCCCGAAGTGGTCGCGTTGCGGTGTGGCGAAATCCCCCCTCATCATCGGGGATCACCAATCCGCCCACGTGGCTCAGGTCCCCCAGACTCCAGGCTTCGACCAGTTCACCCAGGGGTTCCTCGTATTCGTATTGGGTCGCGGCGTGGAATGGGCTGCCATCGAAGATGAATTCGCCGGGCAGCGCCGTGGCATGTTGGCCCGAGGCCACCACCAGCGTACCTGGAAGCCGTTGCCTCACGTACAAAGCCAATCGTTTCATGACCGGAACCGCCGTTGTGATCCCATGCAAGACCACAACCTCCGGACGCACGGATTGAAAGGCCTGACGAATGTCGTCTTCCGTATATTTCCCGGTTTCCATGTCGAGAAGAACGACCCGGTGCCCACGATCCTCAAGCAAACGTACGGCGTAGCCCAACTTCACGGGGGCCATCACGTTTTCGGGATGAGCCTTCTCTGTCTCAATCCAAGCCGCAACTCGAACGATCAGCACTTTCGCGCTAAACATTCGTAAAGCACGATCCGAAAAACGTGTATTCGCACGAGAAACTTCAACCACTGCACTCACCACCCTGATTCAATACCTACTATACTACCCTTCCGCCTCAATAGGTTCCACCGATAATGTTCTCCGGACATTCGGAACAATGCGACCTTACACCGCCTATGCATAGATGCAACCCCATGAAAAACCGGGGCTTTTTTGTCTTTCGCAGGAAAGTGCGAAACGCGTCTTGCGAAACAATTCCAGCGGGGTTATGAACCAAAGGGTACGCGAAACCGGACGGTCTAGGGGGCGATGTTTCCAGCATGGGAACTCGCATCGTTCGGCGTCGAACCGTGTTGGACGGTTTCCAGCAGAATGCAATCGATGGGACGATGCGAATGAACGCTTGTTCGATGGTGCTACCCCTTAGCCTTTGGTCGGCTTTGGTGTTGGCAGCACCCCCTAGCGATGGGCCAATGAACCAATCCACCGCTCCCAATCAGTGGGTGCAAGGTGGGGCCATCTCCACCCTCCATGGGCCCACTGGATTTGTGCAAGATTCGGAAAGACGAGGGCCGTCGCTGCGTGTTCAACGAATCAGTGTTCGTGTCGAATTGTACGCGGACATGGTGCTGACGGAACAAACCTACACCATCGAAAACCCAGGAGCCGTGACCCGTACAACGGTTGGTATGATTCAATCCAACCCACGCTTTGGCCATGACCAAGGTATTCAGAGCTTTCGCCCCGTCGAACCCGTCGCCTATTTGGACAACGTGCGGCTTCCTGACGAAGACGTCCATGAAGAATCCACTCGAACGGATCAGCCCGATACCTCCAATGGATACCAAATTGGCATTCGCGCCAACTTTCCACCGGGAACGAGCCTGCTCTCACTCATCACCGTCGTTCAGACATCCCCCAATCAGGAAGAGGCATCGGTGCAATCCGAGACGGAACAACCGTGGTCGCGATTTTCACTACAGTGCCACTATTACTCATGGGGATGGACACCGGAAGACAGCGTTGCAAAACCCACGATGATCACGTCGCTTCGTATCATGGACGATGTGAACGTCATGCAAGTGCACGCCGACGAGTGGACGGAAGGCGCCGTGGGGGATCCTCGACACGTTTGGTGGCGACACGCTCCCTGGTTCGTCCTTCGCTATCAACGAGACCAAGATGCCGCCGAAAAACCGTCTGTCGATGTGCTCCGAAGTCGCATGCGTGAGCTGCTCGATGCGCCTCCCCTTGGCCATCTGACCGTACCCGATGGGCTAACGCCTGTGACCCGTCCTGGCCAACGAAAGGTGTTGCCACCCACGGATCCTTCCCGCGTACGCCGAGCAATGATCATTCCGATCATCGCCTTTCTCTTGGTGCTCTTAGCACTCTATTTGTATCTCTACAGACGTCCGCGAGGGAGCCAGCACCAGTGATCGCTGCTTCCTGCTGGACATGGGATATCGACCCGATCATCCTCAAGATCTATGGTCCGATTCAGCTGCGATGGTATGGGCTTTGTTTCTTGGGCGTGTTCTTAGGTGGTTGGTGGATGCTCCGATGGCAACTCCGGCGGGCCGAAGCGCTGCGAGCACATCCCGGGGCCGCCGACGAATTGGCTGGTCGCTTCATCAACTACGGTGTCATCGGAACCTTGGCTGGAGCCTGGTTCGGCCACCGTTTCTTCTACGAGCCGGCCAAGATTCTCGAAAACCCGATGTATCTCATCGATGTCTCCGGCGGGTTGGCGGGCCTGTCCTCTCACGGTGCCGCCGCAGGCCTCATGGTGGCGATCGTGTTGTTTGCCCGAAAATACCGGATCCCCGTTGGCGAAGTGTTTGACCGATTTGTATTTGCCATGGCACCGGCCGTCAGCCTGGTTCGCTTGGGCAACTTCTTCAACAGCGAAGTCGTTGGTCGTCCGGCAGACGTGGATTGGGCGGTGTGCCTCGCACGATACGACTGTCCCCCGGATGGCGTCTGCAAGGCTACCCAAGAACTGGTTGCTCGCCATCCCTCCCAACTCTACGAAGCGCTGATCGGCGTGGGGTTGCTGATCATCCTGGTGCTGGCCGATCGATGGGCTGGGAAAGAAAAACGCCCCCGCTGGCTCATGTTCGGTGTGTTTACGATCTTTTACGCAATCACGCGTTTTGTTATCGAGTACTTCAAGAATTACCAGGCGCTCACTTCAGACGCATCCGCCCTCACCATGGGACAATACCTGTCGATCCCGCTCTTCTTGCTGGGATGCACCATGACCTGGTGGGCCATGCGACAAAAAACGGCGATGGAATGGTCCTGGCACCCCCCTGCCAAATGGCTTCAAGAAGGGGCCTCCAGTGGGGGCGGAAAACGCACCAAGAAAAAGAAACGTCGGCGATAGTACGACCGATGGAAGGCCGGCCTACTAGGCGGCAGCGGCCGTCTTTTTCGTGAGCGTGATGGCGCCATTGGCCGCACCAATCTCCACCGATGTCCCGCTGTTCAGTTCGCCACGAATGATCTGTTCCGCCAAGGGGTCAAGGACCAGTCGCTGAATAGCCCGTTTGAGTGGACGTGCACCGTAGACTGGATCGTAGCCTTCCTCGGCCAAGAGAGCTCGAGCGTCGTCGGTGAGGTGTGCATCCAACCCTTGCGCCTCCAGACGCTGGCTGAGGGACGAGAACTGGAGGTCAACGATCTGCGCAATGTCCTCTCGCCGCAGATGATTAAAGACCGTCATGTCATCCACACGATTCAGAAACTCGGGTCGAAAATGGCTTCGTACTTCTTCAAGCACCGCCTTTTCGACCTCGCCCCGGTCGCTATCGGCCATATTGAGGATCGTACGACTGCCGAGATTGGAGGTCATGATCACCAACGTATTCTTGAAATCCACGGTCCGACCGTGACCGTCGGTCAATCGACCATCGTCCAGTACCTGCAAGAGCACGTTGAATACGTCCGGATGCGCTTTTTCGATCTCGTCCAAGAGCACCACCGAGTAGGGACGCCGACGCACAGCCTCGGTCAAATACCCCCCCTCGTCATAACCAATGTAGCCGGGAGGTGCGCCCAAGAGACGAGCCACGGAGTGTTTCTCCATGTATTCGCTCATGTCGATGCGGACCATGGCGTCTTCGTCATTGAACAAGAACGCTGTCAACGCTTTGACGAGCTCGGTCTTGCCCACACCCGTGGGGCCCAGGAAAATGAACGAGCCCAGTGGACGATCGGGATCTTGCAACCCACTCCGCGATCGCCGTACCACGCGCGCGATTTTCTCAATCGCTTGATCTTGGTTGACCACGCGTTCGCGCAAATGCTCTTCCATGCGCAAGAGCTTCTCATTTTCTCCTTCCAACATCTTCGAAACCGGAATGCCGGTCCAGGCTGCCACGACGGTGGCGATATCCTCTTCGCCCACTTCTTCCTTGAGCATCCGGTCCTGAGCTTGAAGCGCTGCCAGCTCATTGCTGCGCGCCTCCAACTTCTTTTGAAGCTCAGGGATTTCTCCAAATCGGAGTCGTGCCGCCCGCTCCAGATCGCCTTGACGCTGCGATTCTTGTTCCTCGTGCCGAAGCGTCTCAATCCGCTCTTTAAGATCGCGGATCCCGGCGATAAATTCCTTCTCTCGCTCCCACTGGGCATTCAGTCCCGTCACTGTTTCTAGCAGATCGGCGACCTCTCGCTTTACCTCCTTGAGACGGGACTGTGAGCGCGCATCTTTCTCTTTTTGCAGCGCTTGGCGTTCGATTTCCAATCGAATCACCCGCCGATCGATCTCATCGATCTCGGTCGGCTTGGACGCGATCTCGATTCGCAGCCGGCTCGACGCCTCATCCACCAGATCGATGGCTTTGTCCGGCAAGAAGCGATCGCTGATGTAGCGATGGGACAACGTGGCTGCCGCCACCAACGCCGCGTCCGTAATGCGCACACCATGATGGATCTCATACTTCTCTTTGAGCCCACGCAGGATGGTGATGGTGTCCGCCTCCGACGGCTCCGTCACAAGAACGGGCTGAAAACGACGCTCCAACGCCGCGTCCTTTTCAATGTACTTTCGATATTCGTTCAGCGTGGTTGCTCCCACACAGTGGAGCTCCCCCCGGGCCAGGGCTGGTTTGAGCATGTTGGAGGCGTCCATGGCGCCTTCCGCCGCCCCGGCACCCACGAGTGTATGCAACTCATCGATGAACAAGATGACAGCACCATCGCTGGACGTGATCTCCTTGAGAACCGATTTGAGACGCTCCTCAAACTCGCCGCGAAACTTGGCGCCGGCGATCAACGACCCGAGATCCAGGGCGCAGATCCGCTTGCGTCGCAGATTGTCGGGTACATCGCCTTCCACAATCCGCCGAGCCAATGCTTCCACCACGGCGGTCTTGCCCACACCCGGCTCCCCAATGAGGACCGGGTTGTTCTTCCGGCGACGATTCAGGACCTGAACGAGGCGGCGAATTTCATCGTCTCGACCAATCACAGGATCGAGTTTTCCCTGCCGAGCGAGAGCCGTGAGATCACGAGTGTACTTTTCGAGTGCGCGGTACTGCTGTTCAGCGCTGGCGCTGGTGGCTCGTTGGCCACCGCGCATTTTCTCAATGATGGCCAATAAACCCTTTTGGTCCGCACCCGTATCGCGCAGTAACACCGCCGTGGCGTCCTTCTCATCGTCCAAGAGTCCCACCAAGACATGCTCAGTGGTCACAAATTCGTCCTTGAGTGTTTTGGCGAGCTTTTCCGCCGCGCCCAGTTGACGTGTCAACGACTTGGAGATGTACACGTCATCGTCTTCGAACCCACTCACACGTGGCAACGAACTGAGGATCCGTTGGGTGTCGGCGCGCAATCGAACCACGTCCGTCTCGCTCTTACGAAGAATGGATGAAACCACCCCGCCGGACTGATCCAGCATGGGCAATAAGACGTGGCAGGCCTCCATGTATTGTTGGCCGTGTTCCTCGGCGAGCCGCCGACCGGCCTGCAATGCTTCTTGGGCACTCACGGTAAAGTGTTCAAAGTTCATGATGAAAAGGTAGGAGCAGTTGGACCGGTGTCAAGTTTGACCCCTGCATTCGCTTCGCTGTCGACGACCCTGATTGGTTTGTGTAGTATGCGCTCGTGCCGAGCAACCCACCCAGCACCGAGACTCCACGAGAAGGCGTTGTCCAATACACCTTTGACCTCATCGAGGGATCACCCGGAACAGAAGCGGAACTGGCCGAAGCCACCCGATGCCGCCAAGAATTGTATGTGCGCGATGCCATCGGATGCGATTTGTCTCGTTACGGTGCCTGCTACGGCAACCTAAGCTTCCGCACGGGTTCCTTTGCGGCGGGCCCGGGACGTCGAGAGTTCTTGGTCAGCTGCACAAAATCCGGGGGATTGCCTACCGCCAGTGCAGAGACAATGAGCCGTGTGTTGCATTACGACCACGCAAAGAACTATGTCTTGGCCCAGGGACCGTGTGCACCGTCGAGCGAAAGCATGACCCATGGTGCGATTTACGACGCAAGCCTTGAGGTTCGTGCCGTCGTGCATGGGCATGATCCACAGTTGTGGCAGTACCTGCTCCAACATGGCGCGCCACACACGGAAGAACACATTTTGTATGGCACACCGCCCATGGCTGAGGCCGCAGCCAAGCTCGTGCGGGACAACTTGAGAAAGCCGTGGCGACTGCCCGGAGTCTTCGCCATGGCAGGACACGAAGACGGCGTGGTCGCCTGGGGCGCATCCCTTGCGCACGCTACGGAACGCTTCCTAAATGCCTGGCATGAGTCTCGCCATGGCTGGGTCCGCTAACCCAGCACACGGTGCGCTATTGCGCGTTTGAAAAAAATGACAGACAAAAAAACGCGGGCTGCAAGCAACCCGCGTTCTTTGTTTCAACAAGAGCGTCGAACTAACTCTTCAACTCCGTCACAATGTCTGTAACCATCTTCTTGCCGTCGCCAAAGAGCATCATGGTCTTCGGATCGTAGAAGAGGGGATTGTCCACACCGGCAAAACCGGGAGACAGGCTCCGCTTGATGATCATCACGATGTTGGCCTTGTCGCAATTGAGAATCGGCATGCCGGCCAATGCACCCCCGTCCTCCTCGCGAGCGGCGGGGTTCAACACATCGTTGGCGCCGATGACCAGGCAGACATCCGTCCGCTCGAACTCGTCGTTGATCTCGTCCATCTCGTAGAGAAGGTCATAAGGGACATCGGCTTCAGCCAGCAGCACGTTCATGTGACCGGGCATCCGACCGGCTACGGGGTGCACCGCGTACTTCACTTGGGTTCCGTTGGCCGCCAACAAGTCGCCTAGCTCGCGCACCGCGTGCTGCGCCTGAGCCACGGCCAAACCGTATCCCGGCGTAATGATGACACTCTGTGCGTTCTCCAACACCGCCGCCGCATCTTCGGCCGTCTTGTGAGGCACCTCGTCTTTGCTGCGCCGCTTGGCTTTTCCTGTCACCGCACCCACACCCGCAAAGAGCACGCTGCCCAATGTCCGATTCATGCCGCGGCACATGATGTTGGTCAGGATAATCCCCGACGCACCCACCAACGAGCCACCAACGATCAGCATCGTGTTTTGAATCACAAACCCGGTGAGCATGGCCGCAATACCGGACAATGAATTCAAAAACGAAATCATCACCGGCATGTCGCCGCCACCGACGGGAAGCAACCCGGTGATACCCAGGAGACTGGCCACACCCAGCAGAATCCAAAACATCTGCGGATCCGCAGGATTCTTGACCACCAAGTACATGAGGCAAATACACGCGATCACCAGCAACGCATTGAGCAGTTTTTGACCCGGATACACCGTGGCTGCGCCGCCGATCTTGCCCGCCAAGCGCAACATGGCCAGAATGCTTCCCGTAAACGTGATTGCGCCCACCAGCACCGAGAGCAACACCGTGATCAGATTGCCCACATCGGCGGTCTCTCCTCCGAGACCGTACTTGTCGGCGTTGCCCATCACCACGCGCGCATAATACGCCCATGCGACAAAGGCGGATGCCGCACCGCCAAACCCATTAAACAGAGCCACCATCTCCGGCATGCCCGTCATCTCGACCCGAATGGCCATCCAAGCGCCAATGGCCGAACCGACCAAAACACCGACGATGATGAACGCTGGAGACAATGTGCCGATTGACACCAGTGTCGCCACAATGGCGATGAACATACCGAACGCCGCCAATCGGTTTCCGCCCGGTGCGGTTGCCGGTTTGGACAGACGCTTGATGCCGGAGATGAAACAGACGGCAGCGGCGAGATACGCGAATTCAATAATCGTTTGCTTGTCCATGATTAGCTGCCCTTCTTAAACATCTTGAGCATACGGTCGGTGACCATGAATCCGCCCACCACGTTGATGGTCGCAACGACCAACGCGATGAAACCGAGAATGGCCGCCAAATCACAGTTGTAACCGGCGATAGAGATGTCTCCACCTTCCAAGTTTGTCAGCATGAGTGCACCGACGATGGTGATGCCACTCATGGCGTTGGACCCACTCATGAGCGGGGTGTGCAACGTAGGCGGTACTTTGTTGATCAACTCCACACCCAAAAAACAGGTCAAAATGAAGACGATGAAGAGCGCCATCATTCCGAGACCCTCGTCGCTCGCGCCATCGCTCTGTACTGGCTCTTGTTCCAACGCGCCCGTTTGGGCTGCGGCGCTGGTTGTGGATGCCGCAGACACCGCCGGTGCGGAATCCGACGGCGGTGTGGCTCCAGGAGGAACTGCTCCCGCCCACGCCACAACGCTCAGGCCCAGTATCGCCACCGTGAGTAAAATGACTCTCGTCCATCGCATTGGAAACCTCCTCAACGCGTTGTTAGGCCGATGCAGGCGAAGCGGACTCACCGCTTGCCTCAGGTTCGGGCTCGGATTCGGGTTTGGACAATGGGGGCAAGCCCATGGATTCACGGGTTCGCTCGTGCACGATTTCCCCCTGATGTGTGATCATGCAACCGACGGTCACTTCGTTCTCCAAGTTGACTTCCAGACCCTCTTCATTCGAGAGCTCAGCCAACAAAGTGGTAAACACTTTGGACAACATCTGGCTGGCATGAAAGGGCACAGTAGCGGGCAAATTGGTCGGACCCAGAATCTTGACGCCGTGCTTGACGACCGTCTGATCCGGTTGCGCCCCTTCGCAGTTGCCACCTTGAATGGCGGCCAAGTCGACAACCACCGAACCCGGCTTCATGTCTTGAAGCATGGCATCGGTGACGAGCACCGGCGCTTTTCGCCCCGGGATGAGCGCAGTGGTGATTACCATGTCCGCGTCTTTGATGTGCTCGTGAATCAACTCCAACTGTTTTTGTTGCTGATCCTGATCCAACGCTTTGGCGTAACCGCCTGCATCTTCAGAATCTTCCACTGCAAACTCGACAAACTTGGCGCCCAAGCTCTCCACTTGCTCCTTGGTCGCCGGGCGCACATCGAACGCCTCGACCACGCAGCCCAAGCGGCGTGCGGTCCCGATCCCCATCAAACCGGCCACCCCGGCGCCCAAAATCAACGCCTTGGCAGGACGAATGGTTCCTGCAGCCGTCATGAGCATAGGACAAAACTTGAGCAACTCTGTCGATGCCAGAAGAACGGCCTTGTACCCTGAGACCGTACTCATAGCGGACAAGATGTCCATGGATTGGGCCCGGGTAATGCGCGGCACTTTGTCCATGGCGAACGAGGTGATCTTTTGGCTGGCCAGCGCGTTCACGAGGTCGGGGTTCTGCATGGGCCAAAGCATGCATATCAACGCGGAACCCGCCGTCAACAGACCGATTTGATCGACCGTGGGAACCTGCACATGAAAGGTGATGTCCCCCTTGTCGTACACGGCTTTTGCATCGGGGAAAATGGTTGCTCCTGCCTCTTGGTAGTCGTCATCGGAATATCCGGATCCCACACCGGCTCCCGCTTGCACAAAGAAAGACCAACCGTTCTTCTCCGACAGCGCACGCACCTGGTCGGGAACAATGGCTACCCGTGTTTCCCCAGTCAGCGTTTCCTTCGGTACTGCAATATTCATTGGTTACTCCCGCTCCTCCAAAACCACCCTAGTCGCCGGCTTCGCTTGTCTTTTCGATGTAACGAAGACGGAGATCATAGAGCAAGTTCTCGAAAAGCTCTTCTTCTTCGTCCGTGAGATTGCCCGTCGTCTTGTCACGCAACATCGACAAGATATCGATGGATTGGCGAGCCAGAGGCAAATTAATCGTCGATTCGTTGGTTTCAGGATCAGGAATTGCCCCAAGTTGCAGCATCGCGTTGGACGCAAGGCTCAGCAAGAAGGTACGTAGCTCAATACTGGACTCGGCGCTCGACATACCGACAACCTACTCGATGCCAAGGTCCTCCAGAAGGGGAGTCTCGGGTTTGGGGGGCTCAGGATTCTGGGGTTCCGGGGGACCGGTTTTAATCAGAATCTCCTTGAGTTCTAGCTCAGGGGCATCAATGGGATTCCCCTCCTCATCGAAACGAACGATTTCGTCACTCATATCCGTCAGGGCTTTCAGGTGCTTTTCAAGATCCTTCTCTGTGAGATTACCCGCATGAAGCGCCTTTTCTCGAAGCCGCACATCCAAGAACAATTCATCGACTGCCATGGAACTCCTCCTGCCAATTCAATGGGCCGCGCGTTTCTACTAAAGAGGGTCCGCTCTGTCAAGCATCGCGTGCGATTCAAATTGCGCGCAGTCTGTCACTCATCTACTAATTTGTCGTTGCGCTGAGCCCGGCGGTGAGGCACATTCATCGCCGTGACCAACAAGAACCCAGAGAGCACTTCGCAGCTTCCGGTCGTTCAGCACTCGATGGATCAGTACATGCTGGAGGTGGGTCGTATCCCACTGCTGACCCGTGAAGAGGAGCGAGAACTCACGGAACGATTGCGCAACGAAAATGACGTGCAAGCCGCGCGGAAGTTGGTGGCTGCCAACCTACGATTCGTGGTGAAAGTGGCGTTTAAGTATCGCAATTACAACATTCGGATGACCGACCTTATCCAGGAAGGAAACGTGGGACTGATGCATGCCGTGTCCAAGTTTGATCCCGAGCGCGGTTATCGCCTCATCTCGTACGCGGTGTGGTGGATCAAGGCATACATTCAAAACTACATCATCAAGAACTGGAGCATGGTCCCCATCAGCGCGCGACGAAAACACTTGTTTGGCCGGTTGAAGTCGCTTCCAAGTGGCGAGGTTGAAGTGGACTCCGGACAGGACAGTGATGCGCCGCCATCCGATTCGCATTTCTTGGTGGCTGCGGAGCCAGCGTCGGCCCCATCACTAGGCGTCTCGAAAACCGAGCTCTCGATGGCCCAACGGGACTTTTCACTCGATTCGACCGTGCACGACGGAAGCGCGACCACTCACTTGGCGCGCTTGCCCGCTCCTCAGGCCTCCCAAGAAGACGAACTGGCGTCCGCCCAACTACGCAGCCAAGTGGCTGAGATCATCGCCGAAGTGATCGAAGATCTCGACGATCGGAGCCGATTTATTCTTGAAAAGCGTCTCGTCGCCGACGAGCCGATGAGCTTGAGCGACATCGGCAGACATTTCAATGTGAGTCGGGAACGAGCACGTCAATTGGAAGCCCGCATTAAGAAGAAACTCAAAAAGCGACTCGCTCACCTTGGCAAGACCGAGATCTACTCCTAGCCGCCAAACCGTCATGGGGTCACTCTCTCGCCTTGCGCATCACGCGATGTGGCGTGCTTGGCTTGTCGGGCCGGGCGCGCCCCGAACGCACGCCACGCTCGACAATGCGGCTGAGGCAACCTCCCGATCGAGGGGACGAGGTAGCAACGCAACGTTTCACTTGAGCAGGGAACGCCTCGAGCCGACCACCGCCGGGCAAGAACAACGCTCGCTTCTCGTACACGCCCGCGTGCACCAGCCTGGGAGGCCGCCCTCCTGTGTGTACACCCAAACGTACTCCTATCTCGTCCTGAATGGTCAACACTGTCATGGCCCAGAGACCCTTCCATGGGGACGACGTGTCGTCGGTCGCACCTTGCTCCAACCGCTGGCCAATGATGCGCTCCAATCGGTCCATTCTCCGTCGTGACAAGGGGGACTCCACCCGCATTGTTCGCAACCAGGAAGCAACGAGTGTAGACCTCATGGAGGCCCCAAAACCATGCAGATCCGAGGGTGATGGTGACAATGGGCCCTGATCGAATCGCCAATATTGTTTGAGATGTTTCCACAGGGCAACACCATCCGTGCGGGAAAACCTGCGTTTGTGTCGCTCTAGAACCGTGTTCACCGTGGCTTGAAGTGTTCGCCATGAACCCCACCATTGTTCCAACAGGGTCTCACCACGGCCCGCGCCCAAATCCTCTAAGAATTGAGTCAGGCTGCGCCCGACCGTAGGGCCTTTCTTGTTCAAGACCACCGCGGCTGTCTGCAATGTGGACCGCACCGGAATGGTCGGCTTGGCCAAGCCATGACCCAATTGGACGGCCAGCGCCAGCCACGCGTTGTCTGCCAGTCCGGATCTCTTATATTGGTCAACAAAGAGTTGCATGGCGCGCGCTCTGACCTGTTGCTCAGCGGCCTTGTCGCTGCGCGTTAATCCATAACGCCACGTGGGCTCCAACTCGAGAAATCGTTGGGCCGCCTTGGCAAACGCACGGACTCTCGGAGCGTGCGCCTCGGCCAGTCGCTCCACTTCTTGGAGAAGTACAACGTGCACTGTGCTGGCCAGAGCGATCGAGGACCGGGGCGAGACTCTCAACGACATCAGGAACGAATGGATGTCGGCATCCTTCTTCCCAGGAGCAACGACCCATTGGGTTCGGGCAGGCGACGCCATCGCGCCGCCGGCTGGGTCGGACCAGGCCCGTATGTCGCTCAACAGCGCCCCATACAGGGCACCGACGTCCCGAGCCTCTGGAATGACCGCTTCGGCGATGCGCAGGCGTTGGTACCACTCGATGTGCACTTGAATGAGCAGCCGCTGTGCGGATTCCGCTTGCTCCTCGGTAGCCGCCGCGAGAACGGATTGACGCAAGCGCAACGTAACGGAAGGAAACGCCGCCCCATTTCGATACAGCCTGCGTGCGCTCTGAAATCCCGGCGAAAACGAATGCGTTGACCCTTGAACCTGGACGTCGGCGACGACCACCGGGCGCAGGTCTTCACAGCCCAGTCCCGCCAGCACACAACCGATTCCGATCCAAACACGCCACATGGCTGCCTTAGGTAGGCCGGATCGGCGGGAACGTCAAGACGAAGTGCGTCGTCGTTGAATTCCTTGAGTGTCCCCGCCAACCCATGTGCAAGAAACTGGAAATAGGCCTGGCTTTTACTGGGTTGAAAGCGCGACAGGTGCGTGCTAGAAGGCCAAGCCGTGGCTTGGCCGACCGGGTCGGCGATGTTCGTGACCATTTGGAATTACAAGGGTTTATTCGAATTGGCGCGCACCCTGGGGCTTGGACACGGGTTAACAACGATTGTGGCAACGAGGTTGATTTCCGATGGACAGTGATATTCAAGCGCTCAACGAGCGAATTAAAACCGAGAGTGTATTCATCGACGATGTGTTGACTGAAGTCGGTCGCGTCATCGTAGGACAACAACAAATGGTGCAGCGCATCCTCATGGGACTGCTGACCGGTGGACACATTTTGCTCGAAGGGGTGCCGGGACTGGCCAAGACCTTGACGATCAACACGCTGGCAAACTCGGTGAGCGCCGGCTTTCAGCGCATCCAGTTCACGCCTGACTTGCTCCCGGCCGACATCATCGGCACGCAGATCTACCATCCGCAGGACCAGACGTTCTCCGTCAAGAAGGGGCCCATCTTCACCAACTTGGTGCTGGCCGATGAGATCAACCGGGCCCCCGCCAAAGTGCAATCCGCCCTCCTGGAGGCCATGCAGGAACGGCAAGTGACCATCGGGGACACCACCCATCCGCTGCCGAGTCCCTTCATCTGCATGGCCACCCAAAACCCCATCGAACAAGAGGGCACCTATCCCTTGCCGGAAGCGCAAATCGACCGCTTCATGCTCATGGTTAAGGTGGGCTATCCCACCCGCGAAGAAGAACGCGTGATCATGGACCGTCAAACCGAGGGTAGCGCCGTACAGACACAAAAAGTCATCTCGCCCGAAGACATCCTGAAAGGACGAGAGCTCGTACGAAAGGTGTACATTGACGACGCGCTCAAGCAATACATCGTCAACATCGTGTTCGCGACCCGCGAGCCTGCTGCGTTCGGGTTGGCGAAACTCACGGATCTGATCGCATACGGTGCCTCACCGCGTGCAAGCATCTATCTGAACCTGGCCGCGCGAGCCAACGCGTTCATGAATCACCGCGGGTACGTTATCCCCGAAGACGTCAAGTCGGTGGGAATGGATGTGCTCCGTCACCGGGTGATCCTCACCTACGAGGCAGAAGCCGAAGAGCTGAGCAGCGAAGACATCATTCAACAGATCTTCGATACCGTCGACGTACCGTAGGAGACGATTCGGTTCCGTGGAAGAACGTGATCCCAAAGAGGTCCTTCGACGCATTCGAAAGATCGAGATTGTGACCAATCGGCTGGTCACCGAAGTTCTCGCCGGATCCTATCACTCCGTCTTCAAAGGCAGAGGGATGGATTTTGACGACGTACGACTCTACCAGCCCGGTGATGACATCCGGCAAATCGACTGGAATGTGACCGCCCGGGCGGGAGAGCCCTACATTAAGAAATTTGTGGAAGAGCGTGAATTGACGGTCATGTTGATGGTTGATGTCAGCGGGGACGGCCAATTTGGGACCCGGGACTTGCTCAAAGCGGACCTCGCCGCCGAAGTGGGCGCGCTTTTGGCCTTTAGCGCCATTCGGAACAATGACCGGGTGGGTCTCATCCTCTTTAG